>CAZYBL010000150.1:0-2817 GCA_964645805.1 uncultured Candidatus Peribacteria bacterium
CTAACGCTCCGTGAAATATTGTACCCCCTCGCACTTCGCACATGGCGAGACGTTGTCGGACATAACTTTTCTCCCTCGTTCCTTCGTTCCGCTTCGCTTTTTATTTTTGCGCCCCCTCCACTCTCTAATGCCTTTGTATCGATTTATAAGCTAACAGCTATTAGCTGGTTTTAAGCCAGAGGTTCTAGGCCAATTGAGCTAACGACCAGCTTCAATAATAATATTGAAAACATGCAAGAATGGCTGGTTATGTTTTACTTTAAGTTTCTGTTGTCCTTTTTACTTCTGATCCAAATGCTTCTGATGTTTCATCTACCAGACTATTTTTATTTTCTTGTTTTGACTTCTGCGCAATTCTGTGTGCAATTGAACGATAGAAATTCACAGTATCTTCCCGATTTAAATTACCTCTCCAAGTACTAACGCCTACTGCCCTATGGCTGATTTCAATTTCAGCAAGCGCTTGCATCATTTCATCATTGCCACCTGCAATGAGCATTTCTTCCGCAATCATATCAATTAAAACATCCCATTTTTCTTGAATAATACCTTCATCTGTTTTTGCACTATCACGTTTTTCGCTCCAGTCGCTCAACATTGCAATGATATTTTTTTTAAATGTTTCAATGTCCGATGGTTTTTTTACAAATTCACTCATATGATTTATGATACACTTATTCCTTGTTTATGTCAATAGTAAGTCTTGTTTGTGTGTAATATTTGTATTGTTTGCTGTTTCCCCTCCCCGCAAAAATAAAAAGCTACGCTAAAAACTACGAAACTCGGTCGAAAAGTGACGATCCGACAACAGCGACTATACGGTTCCTCGCGGCTCCATTTGGGATTTATCAGATCAAGGAAGTCGCCACTCGTCTCCCAAATACGGCAATGCTGTGCGCTAATGCACAAAATTGTAGCATTGCCGTACTTCCCATATACCGAAACGTTATATGACATTCCGTTTTTTGGATACCCACCCATATTTATTGTTCATGTATATTTGATAGATCTCCATTCTTTGCTACTACATATGATGCTCATATGGCTCAAACCATGAAGACCCCCTTAGTAACTTCCCCGTTAAAATGAAATTCGCAAGATTTTGAACATTGTTATCGTAATTGATAAAACGCGCTTCGCACTGTAAGGAGAAGAGCTTCTCCTGCATACTTGGGTCTCGCATCTTGGTAAGTAAATTGGGGTTCTTATCAAGTGCTTCAGCAGTCTCGACCACATCCTGCAGCGCAAATTCAACACCGGCAGCATTACGAAGAATTGTCATGAATTCCACAACATCTGATCTCATAAACTGTGACAAATCATTAGAATCCATAGCTAGTACATCTCTTTCGCGATGCTCAATGATATCGCGCACTGAGCGGGAGACATTCGGTCTTATGCCGTTCTCACAAAAAAATGTCAGTAAAGTGGAATAATTTTGGACAACTGGATGTCTATTTAATAGTTCGCTGAATTTTGATGAATCAGACATAGCTTCTTTCATGAGTGAATTCTGGAGATTCATCTTAAGTAATCGTATCTGGTCTCTCTTTTTAAAGGTTTCAATTTCCTCTTCTGGTGTAAGATCGCCCGAATCCAATTGCAACTGAATTTCTGATAATCGCTGCTCATACTTCTCAAAATCTGCCTGGTGTTCTTTCGCTAGTAATTCATATCCAAGATAAGGACTACTCAGGTAAGCAGAAAGATTGTCCGCATCCATCCTTGCAAGTTCATTAATACTCTGTGAAATTTCGTCGTGAGCTTCCTCAAAAATAAATCTTCTATTTGCTTCGCGTAGTTTCCTACATGCTGCTTCCATGTTTAAAGCATTAGAAGGGAGCGCCTTATGCTCAATTAGCAGCATAGCAAGCTTCTTTTCGTCGACATTATTAGGATTATTCATGTCCGTTATAAATTTCACCGGATTATCTACATATCTTTCAGTTATAGTAGTCAACACTTCACAAGCATAATCGCTTTCTTCGGAGTATTCCGACGAGGAGTACTCCGCCATAAATGCATCAGAACCACTCTCGCGTGCAGAATCAATAATTTTATGAGCCTGTTTAATAGCCTCTGTGGGTACTAATTCCTTGTATTCTGCAAGATGAGTCGATTCATGCATTAAGATCGCAGGCGACTGGAAGCCCGTACTCATTGGAGTTCGCTCCCTGTATTCTTGTTTCTCGCCAAAGTAGGGCTGAAAAAATAACGATAGACTCCGTCCATCCATAGGCGTGAAGCCTCCTGCACCTGACCCCGAGCCACCAAACACAAGTCTTGTTTCAACTTTCTTAAGTGCTTGTCGCTGTACAAGATCTTTCGGAACCAATCGCGCAAACTGATCTACCCGCATCAGTACATACAGTGAGGGGGGCTCACTCAATCTGATGTCATATTGCTTCTCAACAAAATCCTGCAGCCGATCCAGTTTTTCCCGATCTTCTACAGTATGAAAATCATCAACATCCTGAGATTCACGATCATCGGGCAGCTGCGAGGAGATTCTGTCTTGTCTTGCTTCTGTCATAAGATTTTTATATGTGACTATATGATACCAGAAAACACCAGCATGTGCTTTTGTTTTTCTTCTTGTGTACATTGTTCCTCCTCCCCACCCAAAAAACGGAACGGTCATATAACACGGCTTATGTGGCTCCTGCCTGCCGGCAGGCAGGCGCTTTGGCTCCTTGTCGCAGCTTCAGCGGAAGTCGCCAAAGCTCACCCAAATTCCACAATGATTGGCTCCTTCGGAGCAAATTATGAACTACCGCCAGCTTACGCAGGCGGTGTCCTAGAGGGCAAGCTTCGCTT
>CAZYBL010000151.1:0-2782 GCA_964645805.1 uncultured Candidatus Peribacteria bacterium
CACTTATTCACGACCGTGGGAGAGCATGCCTCCGTTGGAGCTGAGAGAATATCAGGTTACTATTATCAATTAGTATGTTTAGATTTAACAATCAACATTCAACACGCCCCGGCAAGCCGGGGCTGTCAACAATCAACAAGTTTGTTGATGGTTGAGTGTTGATGGTTGAGTGTTGATGGTTGAGTGTTAATCATTCATTATTTAATCAAATGACTCCATCTCTCCCCACTCCAAAAACCCTCTACGTCCACGACAACGTGTCATCATTCGTCCGTGAAAGATTCGGGGAGAAGTCGCCTGAGTATGATATTGCACAAAGGTTTATTAAATACATCGATTCACAACCTCACGTACGCATCGGAACACTAGAAGAAGAGTTGGGAGGATTAATTGCGCAAGTTAATCCTAAGCTTTTTGACATCGCATTCGGATTTGGTTACAAGGGTGAAGAAATCGCGCAACTTTTGCATGGTAGGTGGAGTGCTTTTCCGAACTTAACCAGACTTGATATTACACGCCAGGAAAAAGAAGATGGATCTGGTCATGTACTTGTAAGTAAATCTGATACACCATTAGAAGAACAAATTGCTCAGGCTGGTGAATTTAAATCATGTGCGCTTGTTGATGATGTGCTTTACACAGGTTTTACAATGAGATCAGTTATGGATCTTTTGCCTTTGGGATCTATTGACGAGTGTCATTTATTTTTTACAAGAGGACTTGAGGAAACCAAGAAGGAATTCGAGAAGCAAGGATGCAAAGTGCATATAGGAGTTGAACTACCCGGAAAGATCGAAGTTGATGCAAGCACGATTTCGACTATGAACCTGATTACGGAAGGGGCTATTAGGACTAACAATGGTGACCTGACATATTGCGATCGGCCAAGTTGGCTCGAGGCATGGTTTCCAAATGATACTGATATAATCATGCATCTTTGCCAGTCCCTGATGCATTTACTTAAGAGTGTTTCGATTGAGGAAAGGAAGGTGAAGCCGCACGTTATTGCTCAGGCAACATCAACGACAGTATAACCCTACAAACTGCGCGAAACCCCGCGTAGTTGCGGCGAAACGTAGTTGAGTCGAACGAAGCGGGGTGAAGCCGCATGTTATTGCCCAGGCTGTACACTCAGTTAACTAACAATTGGGAAATTTAATCATACACAAAATCCCCCAAGGGCTCGCTTAGCGAAGTTTCCCCTCCCGTAGGGAGGGGACAAAGGGGAGGGGGTCAATTTTTAGAAATGCACGCTCATACCCCCTCTCCCTAACCCTCTCCCTAGGGGAGAGGGAAAACTGCTGCTGCTTCCACAAATTACATGGAAGCTTTAGCTTGAGTCCCTATCTAGTTTGGGAAATTTACAAGCCTTGCCGCAAATATAAGACAAAACTGTACTTGTATGTTTTGATTTTCTCACCACATTTCTGCGTTGATCCATATTGTTGTAAGTTGTTAGTTTTTAGTTGTTTGTCCCCCCACAGGGGGGAACGTCGAAGAGCCCTAAGGCAAGCGGAAAAGTGAGGGTAGTCCAAAGTTTTTTTTGAGATGGCATTGACTGAGATTCTGGGTCTGCCACCATTAACAACCGACCCCACCACCCAGCCAGCTTCCCACCCCTGGGGGGAGGGTGCATTTAGTGCTAATATTTGCATATGAAAAAACTACTTATCACAACAATTTCGATTTTACTAACTCTTTCCGCCTGCACCCCATCAAACCAAATCTCAAACTTCGACGACTGTGCCGCCGCGGGAAATCCAATAATGGAGAGCTATCCTCAACAATGTCGAACTGAGGATGGTCAAATGTTTGTCCAAGACATCGGAAACGAAATGGATAAACTCGATTTAATAAGAGTTGATTCTCCTCGCCCGAATTCAGTCGTAGGATCAACAATAATTATCACCGGCGAAGCGCGGGGCATGTGGTTCTTCGAAGGAAGCTTTCCAATCATTCTTGAAGACGAAGATGGAAAAACTCTCGCAACCCATTATGCAACTGCACAAGGTGAATGGATGACAGAGGAATTCGTACCATTTACATCGCAACTCGAAGTTGATTTCGGGCTCGCAAAAAAAGGAAATTTAATTCTTAAAAAAGATAATCCTTCCGACATACCAGAGAATGATGACGAGCTTGTTATTCCTATCAAATTTGAAGACGTCATTAAGGATGAAGTATATCTGTTCTTTTACAGTGAGGAAGATATTAATAATGCAACTGGAAAAGCTTCCATCGCAGTAAAAAGGCTGGTTCCACACTCATCTAATTTGGAAAACGAAGTTCTTCAGGCTCTGTTCGCAGGACCATACGACATTGATCATATTCAAGGAGCACGAACATCCGAAGACCTGCAGAATCTACGTGAGCATTACATAGGAGTGCATCTGGAATTTGCACCAGAAGAGGTCGATGACGATTTTATTGCAATAGAAATAGCAGTTATTAACTTCAAGAAAGAAGCCCTGGAGATACTCAATTCAGCCGCTGCACGACAAATGATGATTAAAGCTCCCATAGAAGCCACTTTGAAAGCTTTTCCTAATATTAAAGATGTTAAATATGCTATTGAGGGCCAAATTTTTAAAGAATGGGACGCTTAGAATTTGTAGTGACAATGTATTGACACTGTAATTACACTTGTGATATCATATTAACGTTTCTTTCTCCCGTCATGGAATGCGAAAAGCCAAGAGCACTATCCAAGTGCGCACCAATGACCAACTCAAGAAAAAAGTACAGGCAATACTCGAAGAAGTCGGACTCGATTTCTCAAGTG
>CAZYBL010000152.1:0-2735 GCA_964645805.1 uncultured Candidatus Peribacteria bacterium
CTATGCACCGCACCCGATCACCCACCTTAAACGGCCAGCCCGGGCGTTCGAGGAGAATCAAACCTTTGGATCTGTAGCCACTCCACCAAACCCTTCTTCCTGCTCTAATCCGCAAAGTCCATCTCTCCAAAATCCCTCAACAACAACTATTTTTCCTTTCCAATCTGAGACTTCATCATATGCCGCATCTCTGGTTATAATATCACCTGCTTGAAATCCCCACTTATTTCCCTCAGTTTCAATTTCAATACTCATGCCATCTGACATATCTATCGTCTTTTTCGCCATATCTTCCCCCTTTTTGTTGTGTTTTCAAGGTTCACTTCTTAAGATAAAATCTTAGCAAAATCTATAAAAAATGTCAACACAAAATAAAAACTTGGCTATATTTAGCCAAATTCTTACCTTGCCCACTAAAAGTAGGGCTACTTCTCAATCCTCTCCTGATTATCCATATATGGTCGCAAGATATCTGGAATTGTAATGCTACCATCTTCGTTCTGGTAAGTCTCTAGGATTGGGATCAAGATCCGTGGTGTGGCAATTACTGTATTATTTAAAGTATGACAATAGTGCATTTTGTTTTGCTTGTCTCGGTATTTCATATTCAGCCGACGCGCTTGGTAGTCGTAGATAATAGAGCAAGAATGTGTTTCACCATAAGCACCGCGAGATGGCATCCACACTTCTAAATCTGTCATATACGCAGTTTTATTAGACAAATCACCAGCACATGCTGCCACCATCCGATAAGGCAAACGCAAAGTTTGCACAAATTCTTCAGCATTTTTCTGTAATTCTTCATGCAACTTGTTAGATTCTTCTACAGAATTTCCAGCAATAATCATCTGCTCAACCTTATTAAACTGATGCATACGATACAAGCCACGCGTATCCTTGCCGTAAGTACCTGATTCACGTCGGAAGCAACTTGAAACACCAGCATAACGCAATGGTAAATCTGCTCCATCTAAGATCTCTTTCATGTGCATGCCACAAATTGAAGCTTCAGATGTGCCAACTAGATATTTCTCATCTTTAGTTAGATGATACGTGTCTTCTTCCCCACCTGGGAAAAAGCCAGCGCCAACAAGCACCTCTGGATTGATCAAAACAGGAACAATGAGCAGCTTATATCCTTTGCGTGTAATAAAATCCTGCGCATATTTAATAATTGCCTGCTCTAATCGTGCTCCATCCCCTTTTAAGATGTATGATCGCGTGCCACCAACTTTCACACCCCTCTCAATATCTATAATATCCAGATCCCTACCTAAAGTCACATGATCTTTTGGCGTGAAATTAAACTTTGGAATCTCACCCCAAGTATACATTTCTTTATTGTCTTTATCGCTCTCCCCTGCTGGCACGCGTTCGTCCAGCACATTTGGAATTTGTAATAGCAATTCTTTCAGTTCCTTAGCCGCAGGAGTCAGCTTCTCTTCCAAAAGACTCTGTTCTTCGCTCATAACTTTCAATTCAGCTAAGATAGCCTGCTTCTCTGTCCCCTCTTTATGCGGCACTTCTTTAGATGCTCTATTCTTCTTTGCCTGAATATTTTCTACTTGAGTTTGAAGTTCTCTCCGTTTTTCATCCAATTTCAAAAGCTTGTCCAAGTCAATTTCCTTGGCGCGCATCTTTAGAGATTTTTCCACCTCTTCCCTATTCTCCTGAATAAATTTTATGTCTAACATATTGTTATATTATACTAAACTTTCCTAAAAACACAAACTCTTGACGCATTTTTATACATATGTTAGACTATTTATGAACTCAGTAACTGCCAAAGGAGGGCAAGATGAGGAAAGTAGCACTTTTGATTGGGTTGTCCGTCTTCTGCCTAGCAGCCTGCGGGCACGTCAACGTCCAACAGGAGAAGGACACAGTGCCCGTGGTCAAAACCACGACACTACCTGCTCACGACAAGAGTCCAACAGCGCCCAAGGCGTTGTCTCACTCAAACACAACAAAGAAAGCCAAGGTTATCAAAATCTTTGAGCTGGACGGTCATGTGTTCGAGTATGGCAACTTTGGAACAACCGGGATGATTGTTCGGTCGCAAAAACATCCCAAGGCATTCACAAAATGCGAACAACTGGAAGGAGCCCGGATCGAGCAATGGGTCGAAACCCCTGTGCCGATCATCCTCTGTGACGGCAAACGTTACCGGTACTCACCGCCACCGCGTGAAGACTGGCCATGGAGTGCCAGAATCTACAAGTTCAACGTCCGACACCCGTAAAACTCCACACCCGCTAATTAAAAATTAGCGGGATTTTTTATTTTCAAAAACACAAAGAACGGTCTCTCAACCGTTCCTATATTTTGTGTATCTTTAAATAGCTATTTAAATATTATTTAATCCTTTGGTCGCATCAGAGGAAAGAACACAACATCGCGCAAGTTTTCCTGTTCTGTAAGAATAGCAAGGAAGCGATCCACACCCATGCCCCAACCAGAGATTGGCGGTGAGCCATGTTCCAAGGTGCGAATAAACTCATCATCACCCTCCATTGTTTCATCATCCCCTGCCTCACGCATGTTGGCTTGCATATCAAAACGCTCTTTTTGATCTACTGGATCAACTAACTCTGAATATGCTTTCACTAATTCCCAACCATTCACAACCAACTGGAATTGATCCACCAAGCGTGGATCTTTATCATTTGAACGTGCCAATGGTTGTAAAATCTTTGGATAACCAATAACAAAAACTGGATCAACCAGTTTTGGTC
>CAZYBL010000153.1:0-2716 GCA_964645805.1 uncultured Candidatus Peribacteria bacterium
CATTTATCGGTGTTGTTGTGGATTGGACGTGCACAAGAAGAAAGTAGCAGCTTGTCTGTTGAGAATCGGGGAAGATGGCAAGTTGCACAAAGAACTTCGCACATTCGGAACCATGACTTCTGAACTTTTAGCTTTATCTGATTGGATGGCAGAGGAGTGTGTAACACATGTAGCTATGGAGTCAACAGGGGTTTATTGGAAGCCGAACTGGAATATTTTAGAGGGTCGGTTTGAAGTTCTACTGGTCAATGCCCAGCATATTAAACAGGTTCCCGGTAGAAAAACAGATATGAAGGACTGCGAGTGGATAGCTCAATTGCTTCAGCATGGTCTTTTGCGTAGCAGTTTTGTTCCCTCCAGAGAGATTCGACAGCTTCGTGACCTAACCCGTCATCGTACAAAGCTCACTCAACAGAAGGCTTCTGTAGCCAATAGAATTCAGAAGACACTTGAGGATGCTAACATTAAGTTATCATCAGTAGCTACTGATGTATTGGGGGTATCAGGTCGAGCGATGATTGAGGCAATTGTCGCTGGCGAAGATGATCCGAATAAATTAGCTGAACTGGCACGCAGACGTCTTAGAGGCAAGATACCCCAATTGCGCATTGCTTTTGAAGGTCGTGTAACAGAGCATCATCGCTTCATGCTCAAGATTCTGCTTAAACAGTTGTATTTTCTTGAATCAATGATCGAGGAGTTTAGTGAACGGATCGAGGAGCTTATGCTCCCTTTCGAGGAGGAGATAAGGTTGGTGACGACGATTCCAGGAATTGAAAGACGCAATGCCGAAAACATAATTGTCGAGATAGGAGTCAACATGAATCAATTACCCTCCTCTGCACACATATCCTCATGGTCTGGAATGTGTCCTGGAAACAACGAAAGTGCTGGAAAACACAAGGGTGGGAAGACAACAAAGGGAAACTGTTGGCTTCGTCAATCGCTTTCTGAATCAGCTTGGGCAGCAAGTCGCACCAAGAACACATATTTCCAAGCACAATATCATCGACTTGCTTCACGAAGAGGGAAGAAACGAGCTATGGTGGCGGTTGGGCATTCTATTCTTATCTCTGTCTATCATATTTTGAAAGATCGGAAACCATATTGTGAGTTGGGAGCAGAGCACTTGATACGTTTAAATCCTGAGAGGCAAAAACGTTATCACGCGCAAAAACTCGAACTCCTTGGTTATAAAGTGAATCTTGAGCCTTTGGAGTTGGAGAAAAAAGCTGCATAGAATTTAATTTTCAGGGGAGCAGCGCGAGATTTTCGGAATAGAAAACGTTCTTTTGTGTGTCCTCACAAAGATGAGAAAGAAAAAGATTTACAGGAGTCATTTCCTTTTTTGGACGAAGTAGAACAAGATGCATCCTCTGCGGTTAGAATTTCTACAAATAGGAATCCGAAAGGTGCAGGCAGAAAAGGACAGAATTTCATTTCATATCTAAAGGCATTTGAGTTAGCACCCGTTATCCGCGTAGAACAGAATTCTGAAGCTATTGCTGCCGAGATAGCAGGTAATCCAGCTTTTTATGTCGCTTGTGGATTCACCTCTCTTCCTTCTGCAAGAACATTGAGAGATTTCGACCAAATTATGTTTGAGTATGGGTTATGGGATTTGGTACATGAGATAACATACAGAAAGAATGTGGAAGATAAACTGATTTCAGAATCAGAGGAAGACATCCTGAATATAGACAATACGCATCTTCTAGCATACTCTACTCCTGGTAAGTATGTAAAGGAATGCAGAGAGTGTGAGCTTTTTGAAGATTGCGAAGACAAAGTCTCAACTGATGAGACTGCTGATTGGTATGTTAAAGGAAAGCATAAGTGCTATTACGCCCATCAAATTGGAATGTCTCAACTTGCAGGGAGTGGGGCTCCGGTGGGTTGTGTTGTGTTGAATGGGAAACAATATGAACCAGATTCTTTGGAACCCTTAACAGAAGATGTGGTAGAAGAACATCCCGATTTGGATGTCAAAAGAGTCAACGCAGACGGTATTTTCAATAGCCAACCTTGTCGAGATACCGTACGGAAGGTTTTGGGAGAGGATGTCGAGTTATTCTCGAGTGTGAATCCAAGAAACAAGAAAGATATCGAAAATCCTGCTCGTGGCATTGCAAAAATCACGAAACACGGCAATGTGCAATGTATAGCCGGCCATAATATGGTCTTCCTCTCGAAAGATTATAACCTGGACTCCTACATTTTCGGATGTCCTGTGTTAAACGAAGAAGCAAGAAAAAAACTTGAACATAGGGGAGAGAAAGTACCCGAACAATGTGAATGCGAGAAGAAAAAGGAATGTTGCCCGAATTCTGAGATTGGTAGGATATACCGCGTGAGTAGGGAAGTGTTATCTCAGATTGACTGGGATAATCCGCAATTCAGTCACCATTTCAAACTCGTTCATTCTCTACGAACAAAAATAGAACGGTTGTTTTCGCGAATGAAAGAGCGCTTTAAGATGAAACATGTATACAAGCGTGGAATCGACAAAATCCGAGGGCACATATTGAAATTTATGAATCTAATGCATATCCTCGCCAATGTGACGGGGACATATGCAGTGTAAAATCGAATTAATATACGCGATTTGATTCAAAAAAGTGGAAAAAGACTGAAAGAGGAATACGCCTAAATTTCAGAAGAATCGAAAAAAATAAGGAATTTTGAAAAAATTTTGTTGACTTTACAGGAAAAGTGT
>CAZYBL010000154.1:0-2695 GCA_964645805.1 uncultured Candidatus Peribacteria bacterium
TTTCTGGATTATTGTCAATAAGATTGGGAACTATGGTTTCGATCTGAGCTCTGAAAAGTGTAGAATAAAGATAACATTTTAGTCGATTTGCATATTTTCCACCCTCACCAAAAACCTTTTTTATATCTTTCTCCTGTGCATCGACTAGGTTCTGATTCGATACATTATAACGAATTGATAGCTTGTCGTAATTTCCACGGGTCATAAATCGACCAATAACTCTTATCAATGCATGATTCTTCTTACTATCTTCACATAAATCTATTGGAAATATATTTTTAACCTGTCTTTTAGTACGCCTCGCAAGGGGCATATAAAATTTCTTGATTTTTTTCTCAACTTCAAGAAGAACGGAATAGTATTCAGTTCTTATACCATCTCCCCACTCTTCAACATGCGTATCTTTGTTAATATTATAATCTTCAATATTTTTACATGCTCTAAGGAGTGCAATTGCTTTAACATGTTTTAAATCGAGCCTCCCCATATTCTTGGCTCTATTTATCGTTGACGTATCTATCTTAAATCCTAAATTCCGAAAAAGACCCTCAACACTATTTGATGGTCTATTCAACTCACCAAGAACACTCCGTCCGCTGTCGATAAATTCTATCCAATCTTTTTTACCCATTATAACTGCAAGATCTGCAGTCCCAATTTTCTTTACAGACCAGAAGTGGAAGACTTTATTGTTGGCCTTTGACATATGTCTTATATCCTGTTTCTAGCTTATAATACTAATCCTGGGTTCCGAAAAACTTAAGCCCATACTCATCTAATATAAATCATGATAGTTGGAATCCTTTGGACACTGCTTGCAGCTTCCCTCACAATAGCCTGTGTGTCGGCCTACTTCTACTGGTTCGCCGGCAAGACCGCGATCTGGAACATGCTCGGGTTCTACATCGGCACCGGTGCCTCAATTGGATTCCTAATCCTACTTATCCTAGCTAAACTTGTCCTTTTCCTAACCTAACCTCTTCTTCCTAACCTAACCATTATAAATTATGAATTCCTTCGATTAATCATGGTACAGGTTCTCCTCCCATTGAAGAAAGCAATTGAAGTCGCCTCTGAAAATTCCGAAGTTTTGGAATTTATGAAGGCCAACGACGCCTATTTAGTCTCAGCTCACGTGCTTCTAGCCTCTGAAGAGTCAATTTCAAATTGGGGACTCAATTACTACTCACCCACTCTAGCTCAGGCGAAGACCTTTTCAGTCTCCCAGGAAATTGGACTGGAGTACACACTAACATCCGAAGGCCTGTCCGAACTCCGCGAGAAGGATCTCAAAACGCTCGAATTATCTGAGACAAAGCCACTCCAAGATCTAATAAACAAGGCCTACGGAAAAAAGATCGGAACAATAGCCAATATAATAGTGACGGTATCTCATCCGCAGAAATACACCTATCCAATTCTTCGGGTCAACCTGATTTCGAGCCAGCTCTTCATCAACAGCATCGTGATGAATATGAAGAGCGGGAGAATACTGAGCAACAAGAGCGACAATATTACGGGCACAAGAGTCCTCGCAGGAACGGTCAAGCTCAATAAAGACCAGACGGAAACCTCATCAGAAAAAGTTAAATAGTCCTCCACCTAATCTCTTCAGACTCACACACGAGCATGCCCCGTTGGTGTAGCCCGGCCAAGCATTCGAGCTTTTCGAGCTTGAGACATGGATTCAAATTCCATACGGGGCATTCCTATTACTATCCGGCTATTGCCGTGGTTATCATCGCCAATATAAGCATTATTGTCCACAGTGCCATGAACCCAACAAATACATAAACAAAAATCTTGACTACTAGGTGTTCTCTCCAGTTCTTAGCCATGTAAATCATGCTAAGGACAAGTATTATCAGTATCAGCGTTCCTTCCAGCGGACCCCGGATCTGATAAAAATTAACAAAATTATCGTATAGTCCCTCGAAAGGGCCTAAGCTTGAAGGATCCATATCTATCAAATTTCTCTTAATATCTTCTCCTACTTCAATCTTTTTATACTTCTATCTCATAATCAAACAATAAGATGCAAGGATCATACAGTGGTAATATTATTGACCTGCTGACTGTCGAGAACTTCGCAGCATTGCCAGGCTTTCTCCTTTCCACTCGAAGGAATAGTCTTCTTCGCCCTTGTAGGTGTTGTGATGGTATGGATCCTAATAAAGCAAACACTCAACCTTCCGTACACCATCCTGGGGGGCATTGGGCTTAGCGCTGGTGTTTTTATTCTCTACACCATCATAAGCAACTTTGGCTTAGGCGAACAATTTCCTATGGAAAGAGTATATCTCCTTCTCGCGCTTGTAATCTGTGTTATAATTGGGGTCTATAAGGTATTCTTTAAATAGTTCAGTGCCTGTCAGTCCCTTTGTTTTTGAAATCAATTTTTCATTCGAGAACAACTCGAACCGGCACTCACCCGCCTGAAAACCGGAATCGAGACTCATGGCAAACTCGATGGATTTATAAAAGCTTAGTACTATTTATATACGCACACAGATTATCCACACTCTTATGCGGGGGTGGCGGAGTGGTCAAACGTGCTAGGTTGAGGGCCTAGTGGCTTAGTGCCTACGAGGGTTCGAACCCCTTCCCCCGCACCATTTCTGAATTATTGGCCCACTGAGGCGTGGCGCAAACTATATTTAATACCCCACCGAAACACTGCCCATGATAAACGAGG
>CAZYBL010000155.1:0-1356 GCA_964645805.1 uncultured Candidatus Peribacteria bacterium
AAATAAGCAGAAGGATTAGTCACATTAGACGCCAGCTTAATCGTGCATATTTTGCAGCATTGAATACAAAAAAAGAACTCAGGTGGGCTATTGCACAGGCTACGAATGTTGATAGATCTCAATTTTTAATTGATGAGTTAAAAAGGGGAGCATTAACCCCCGAAGAAATGCATGAGTATGGAGATCTGTGTGTAGAAGAGCACATAGCGCATCAGCAGCAATTACAGGAAATGAGGACAAAAGTAAGACCGTGGACTTTTTTCACTAGGCATCCAAGGGTGGCAAGGGTTCTTAGGGCTTTAAAATCGTTAGTTAATTAGTGATGTAGCTTACAGACCCAATGATCCACTGGCATTAGGATCAGGGCGTTTTATTATTTACCAATTCATTTTATGTCTGGAGGACACTGCAGTTGTGGGTAGTGTACATACGATGTACATACAATCATATACCGGCCTAGGCCCTCATTGTGAAGGATGAGGGCTTTTAAAAAATCGCGATAATAATTGTCTAATAATAACTTTAATATAATATGTTTAGGTCGTGTAATTATGGTTGAAGTATTGGTCTCTAAAAAAGGAGGTAGTTGACGTGCCGGATTCCAAGCAGGAGCAGTCGGACTCAGATGACCAAAAAGACTATGAGATCAAGGTCACCGAAGTCCGAGCTGGTTGTATGTGGGCAGCAATTGCCATTACGCTTACTCCAATCGCTGGGGTAGTAGCATGGGCTCTAGCCTAGATCAATCAGCAATTTGCGACAACAGAGCTCGCCCTCTACACAGGAAGGCGAGCTCGATTTTTGTTTAAGAATTCTTGACATATCCCTCCAAAACCACCACACTCGCCCCAAGCAGAACCTTCGAAAGTGTCATCTAACCATAGATCGTTTAAGAAGGTAAATCTGTACATTTATTTCTTTCTTATACGTTTTATGGCTGATCAGACGATCACATGCCGCGATTGTGGCGGCGACTTCACCTTCACAGAAGGTGAGCAGGAGTATTACAACTCCAAGGATCTAAGTGCTCCACAGCGCTGTAAGGAATGCCGTGACAAGCGCAAGCAAGAACGCATGGCAAACCGACAAATGCATGATGCTGTTTGTGCGCAATGCGGCAAAGAGTGCCAGGTTCCATTCAAACCTCGATCTGAGGAAGAGGGTGGCAAGCCTGTGCTTTGCAAGGAGTGTTTTATGGCTTCTAAAGAGTAGTAATTCATTCTGATATTAAAAAGCCCCGCCCGAGTTTGGGTGGGGTTTTTTGATTGAACTTCCTCTCCCCCCCGCCCCCCCAACCAATGTGGGGGGGGGGGGGTAAAAATTATTTTTTTTTTTTTTTAATTTTTGGTAATTTGA
>CAZYBL010000155.1:1366-2672 GCA_964645805.1 uncultured Candidatus Peribacteria bacterium
CCCTCTCCAATGGAGTGGGGGGGGTCTATAAATTGGCTCCCCTTCCTCTTTAGGAGGAAGGGGGCGGGGGATGGAGGAGGTCAAAATTCACTTGCATTTTGTTAACGGAAGAGTACAATGCTAAGAAATCAGTCAACCTTATCAAAATATTGCCTGCAGCGGTTTAGTTAGTTCCACTCTTATTTGTTATATTTCGATCTCCATCCCATCAGTAGAGAAATGCAAGTTTTTATTCTTATGCTGCATTTCAAGGTTCTTATAATCTTTGGTGCTCATTCTCCATAGTTCTTCTATATGAATCAGCACAGTTTTTTTGGGTTTTAACTCTTCTATGAGATTTAGATTATCTTTAAAAGAGGTATCTTGCCTTCTGATGTGTCCTGGAGGTACTTTTTCATCCGGATATCCCAAGGGTATTATCATTAGATCCAAATCTTCAAGAATCTCTGAGTTTGTTATATCTTTTGCATGATCCATGCATATTCCAACCCTCTTCCCCTGATTATTGATTACAAAAACATAAACCGGTATGTCATTTGTTAGTTTTATAGGTTCGATACTGTAGTCTCCAATGTTCAGTTTATCTTCAAGCGGTTTGATTTTTGCAAAAGAGCATTCCTCCATGTATTTGATGCCGGGCTCTAATTCAATTATCGATTCACGCAAATCTTCGGGAATATGAACACTAATAATGTCTTCCGGTTTAATTTTATTCTGATTTCCGGAAGACGATCTTATATCAATATTTGCCTGGATTTGTTCAATTACCCTCCAGCCAGCGCAATGATCTGGATGCCAGTGTGAATAGAGAATGCTTTCTACTTTTTCTATATTCGAATAATTCAATCCTTCTGCAATATCTTCGGGTGTGTCTATAAGAAGGTTTATATTGTTAATAAAGACTGATGGTCCCAATCGTCTTTCTCTGTTGTCTTTCCTGGCAAGCTTACAGAGATCACACGGACAACAAGGCTTCGGCGTCCTTAAGTATCCGCCAGAACCAATTATAGTAACTTTCATATTTTACTGGGTGAACTTTTCAGGCCAGTCTACTTTCTCACATTCGTACTGAGAAAGAAAGATGTAAAGTGCACGGCCAAATCCTTGGTATTCTGATTAGGCTTCTTCGGATCTGTCGCTCAATACCAAATTTTGAGGTCGAGTTTAGTTCAAGGTTTTCATAAAGCCCCAGCCTCTTCAGGATGCAATTCTTCGGCTCCTGGATAGTCCATTCCATGCAGAATATTTATGATTTTTTGTCGCACCGCCTCACCTTTTTCCTGTTCCTCCGTTGTCTTACCTTCTC
>CAZYBL010000156.1:0-2667 GCA_964645805.1 uncultured Candidatus Peribacteria bacterium
AAGAGGTATTTCGCTGGAAAATCAAGGATTATGCATTTCAGAGTTGAAGAAACTCTATCTCGTTTGAGATGCTCTTCATCGCCTCAAGCGTTATCTCAATAAACTCATCAAGCTCTATCCCAAGCAGTTCTTCACATTTCTTTATCTGCTCACGGTTGACTTGTGCGGCAAACGATTTGTCTTTCATTTTTTTCTTTACACTCTTCACTTTTACGTCAGCTAACTTCTTACTTGGTCTGACCAGAGCAACTGCAATGATGAATCCAGTGAGTTCATCAACGCAGTAAAGAGTTTTACGGAGCTCAGAATCAAGTGGATGTTCACCTCCATATTTTTCTGCGTAATGAGACCTGATATCGGCCATGAGTTCATCTTTGTTTTCAATCTCACCAATCAGTTCATCCAAAGTCTGCCCGCAATGCTCCTGCATATCTTTTTCAAGATGATCCCAATCCAAGTCATGTAGCATGCCTGCAATTCTCCATGTGTCCGGATCACCGCCAAATCGTTTTGCAAAAACTTCCATCACAGCTCCCGTTGCGATCAAGTGTTCTCTGATTTTATCTGCATGTTGTTCAAGAAGGCCGTGGGCGGCTGGGAGGAGATGGCCGTAGGTGGAGTGTTGTAGGAGATTTTGATCAGTCATGATGTTATTTTAGCATAACTTTACCCCTCTCCCTGCCCCTCTCCCCTTGGGAGAGGGGACTCTGCACAAGCTTCCTCAAAGTTTGATGTTGATATTGCAGAGTTTCCCTCCCCCTACGGGGGAGGGTTAGGGAGAGGGGTAGACTATGAAACTTCATCTATTTTCCTAATTACTTCATCTCTATCAAATGTAGATAGAAACCAGCCAACTTGTGGACCCCGATCACGTCCCAGAAATATCTGATAAAGCGGCTGGAAGATTTTCTTTGGTTCTATTCCAACTTCTTCTTTAACTTTATGAATGCACTCGTGAATTTTTGGACCATCCCATTCAAGATTCTCGTCAGCAAGAGCTTCCTTGAGCATTTCCAGTGCCTTCTTCTGCTCGTCATCGAGCTCAAGATCGTCTGGAGGCTCATCAAGAATCTGATACTTATATTCATCAGGTGCGAAGCTTTCGAGCCACTTTTTAACGTACTCACTACGCTCTAGCAAATCTGACTTTTCGGCTTGTGTAAGCGAAGAATCCTTAAGCTTAGCTGCCTCTTCTTCAATATCCAAGTGCGGCATCTGTACCACAAAACTCATTGAACTAAATCTCATTTGCCAGAGATCTGCGATCTTTGCTTGCGGATCAATCTGAGTAAGCTGGAAGATTCTCGCAAAACCTTCGTAAGGTTCAGAATGCCTTTTGAAGTAATGATCAGAAAGCCTGTCATATTCATCAAACAAAGTTGGAATGGTAGTTCCAGTTGGATCAAAGTCTATAGATTGATTAGGTTTTTTCCTGATCATCAAGAGCTTAAGAAGTTTAGGCGGAAGCATGTCGGAAACTTCTTTTGATGATGCACCGACTCCTTTACTAGAACTCATTGACCTACCTTTTACATTTACCCACTCGTAAGGAATATCAAAAGGTACTGGATAATTAAAAACTTCTTCGGAAATTCTTGCTGCAATTTCGCGCGATCCGCCGGCTGCGTAATGATCTTTTCCTGCACCTTCGATATCAACTCCAATAACTTTCCACTTTGCAGCCCATTCTACTTTCCAGGGGAGTTTGGCATTTCCGTCCATAGGATTAATCTCACCCTCGTGTCCGCAGCCTTCCGCCCATTCAACATAATCCGGTTTACATGCGTAGGTTGCTTTCTTGCCATCCCAATTAGATACTTGCGTTGTTCCAATCTTCCCACACTTTTCACAAACGACATTTAACGGATACCAATCATCCGGCTTACCTCCGCCGCTTACTTCCAGATAAATTTTTCTTATCTTGTCTGCATTATCTAGTGCTTCTTTAATTACATCATTAAATTTTCCTTCTTGGTATAAAGGAAGAAGTGTGTAGAAATTAATCGGAAGCCCAAGTGATTCGCAAACCTGGATTAATTCGTCCCCAAAGACCGAGGGGTAATCTTTGTGGCCTTCTTCATGCGCTGGGACGGTATAAAGAGGTTTGCCCATGTGCGGCTTATAGGTTTTTTCGTCGACGTAAACCGGAAGGCCGTCCATAGGATCAAATTCATTCAGTTCAAATTTGAATTCATTTGCAATTCCTTTTTCGCTTAAAACTTGTCCAACCAATCCGTGGACTACAATTCCTCTAAGTGATCCTATATGAACTCTGCCAGATAGAGTCTTTTCATCACGGATAATAAGAGGTTCCTTTTTATCCGCGAAACGTTCAGATATTGCCTCTGCTAGTTCATCAACCCAGGACATATGCTGATTTTAATTAATTTCTAGACATATGGGAATGAATAATGAAGAATGAATAATGAAAAATGAGAATAGTTGTCAATTGTCAATTGTTAACTGTTAATTGTTGTAATGCCATACCCCAACTTCCTCATAATCGGCGCACAAAAATCGGGTACAACATGGTTATATACTAATCTCAGGCAGCATCCACAAATACATATGCCAGCGGTAAAGGAACTGCATTATTTTAATATTATTGAGGAGGGGATTCCTACCTCGCTTCGTGCTCGTATTTTTGATAAAAGAAATTGGAGATGG
>CAZYBL010000157.1:0-2646 GCA_964645805.1 uncultured Candidatus Peribacteria bacterium
GTTTTCCCGGTTCCTGTGCGCCCTGCAACAAGTGTTGTAGAATTCTTGTCCATACCGCCGCCGATTAGTTCGTCCAGCCGAGCAATCCCACTCTTTATGCGTGTTGATTTCTCCAAAACCATGTAAATAGTAAATATCGCCGTTTTTAAAAACCTGTCGGAAATAATTTATAGGGGAAAGACATTAGTAGTTGCATGGTTACTGACTTCTCAGTTGGAAAAATAAAAGTCTCGCTTGCGAGAGGGAATGAAGAAGAGGTTGTTGTCGAGTATGAAATCGACGGCAAGCGAGTTGTGGACAATGTTCATGTCTCGGATTATATGGCGTTTTTGAGGAGTATGTACGAATCACTGAAGGGTTTCAAGGTCGAGGATAAACTGAATCCCGAGAAGATGTTTGATCGGGAGACGGTTGAAAAGCTGAAAGGTATTGGAATTAAGGATTTTGAGTATATTACTCGAGATATGAAATAAATACTATTGGGACCATAATTACTGCATGAGTCAATTGACTAAGGAAACAAAGAAGGCGTTTTGGTTTGCGAGGGAGCTTTTAAATATGAGGCACCTGGCAGTACTTCTTGCATTTTCTAGACCGCGTAGCATACCGGAAGTGGAAAAAATGATCGGTCATCATTTATCCGAAGGACGTTATAGTAATTTAATTGATCTCAAAGTCTTGAAGCCTGTTGAAAAAGAGGTTGATGAAAAAAGGGTAGGTAGAACGCCAACATATTATAGAAACTCTATTTCTGGCACTATCAAGGTTTTCAGAGATGCAATGGTGGTTTCGCTTGATGTGGATGGTAAGCGGGTGGAAGGAACCATTACTGCCAATAATGCAGAGTTTGCTAGCGAAGGTCTGCAGAAGTTGCCAGAGGAGAGAGATGTGAGAGTAGCTGGAAAGAATAAGGAGTTACTCCACCGGCTAGCAAACTTTGCAAGTTGGAGGGCGTTGAAGCTATTGTTTACGCTTGGAGATGATGAGATGAGTTATACTGAGTTAATAGCTAAAACAGGATTTGACCATTCGTTTTTCTCAGGTTTGACAGAGAGATTAGAAAGCGATGGACTAATAACAAAAAGTGTAGAGAAAGAGAAGGGAAATCAAACGTTCTGCAGAAGCCTAATACCCCCAGAGGGAATTGAAATTGATTACCTCGGAACCGAGGGTGGTTTTGATCGGTTGTTGGTTTACAAAATCGGGAAGGCTGAAGAAGCCAATAAGATTGATTTTAAGTCTATTGAATGGGAATCTAAAGTAGGATACTTGGACTCACCACAAAAGATTTTTTTTGTTGCATCATATTTCATGGAACCGGATTTTATTAGGATGCTTAGGTCATTAGACAAGGGAGAACAAGTGAAGCTTAAGAAGAGTGAACGAATGTATAAAGTAAGAGGAGCGATGGTGGACCTTGGTCTGCTCTCTAGAAAGCAGACAATACACAAATTTCTCTTTTCGACAAATGTGAAACGTTTTCACTTAAGGGTTGAAAACGGCCGTCTTAAGATAAGAATAGAGTATAAAGTTGGAAACGAATTGAGAGTGGATGGATTTAATGAAGGACCAAAAAACAGGATAGGCCTTACAAGCGTCATGAGGAGATTGGAATTTGGTGAAGATGAGGATGTCCTCAAGACTATTTCGAACATACTTGATATTGAAAGTTTGAAAGTGCTGTTGTATTCACACACCGGGTTTAGAGTAATGGATGTCGCGAGAGATATTAGTAGTGTGAGCCGTGCGCTCCGTCCATGGACTTCCAGTGGTTTGATTCAAAAAAAGTATAAAGGTAGGAGAAAAACATCCCTTACGCGTTATTATGTGTCATCGCTGGAGTATATGGAGATATTATATGAGAAGGGAAAATACACTGCAAAGATAAAGATTAAAGATAAAGATGAGATGGTACAGGAGATTAACTGAAGAAGAAATCTTTATTCAATTGCAGAGGGGGTTTCTGTTCCAGAGCCTGGAATGTTTGCCAGGTTGTAAATAAGATCGAGGATTGGGAATTCTTCCTGGATCAGGTTGTCTAGGAGGGAGCGGATGATGTCGAACTCTCCAACGTATTCGCCGAGTTCTGGGTACTCCTTTGAGATGTGGGAGATTTTGGAAGTGAGTTCGTGGATTTTGCCAAGGAAGTGCTGCTGGTCGCGCAGGAGACTTCCGATTACCATCTCGTCTGTTATCTCGCTTTTTAGGCGCTCCATCTCCTCTTTGAAGGTGTCGTCGACTTCGGAGGAAGCTGCCAGGCGGCGGATTTCCTTCACAAGGCGGATTTCCTCTTTCACTGCGTCTACAAGATTCTTCGTATATTCTTCAAGTTGTTTCAAAAAGTCCCCCAGCTCGCCCTTGTAGAGGTCCTCGTATTTCTCAAGTTGGGCGAAGCCCTGGAACTCCAGAAATTTTTCGTTCGGGTCCCTGTTTGAGATTAGGTCTTCTTTCTTCTGGATTAGCTCTTCAACCTGCTTGATATGGTTGCGAATGGCTTTTTGCTTCTGCGGATCAAGCTGTTGTATCAGCTCTTTGCTTATTCCTGGAAATTCCATTTATGCACCCAACCTCTTCAGGTATTTGTCCGCAATCTTCCCGCGGATTTTACCGATATCTTTGTCCTGTTTTCCTGAGAGTTTTCCTTCC
>CAZYBL010000158.1:0-2611 GCA_964645805.1 uncultured Candidatus Peribacteria bacterium
ATCAACTGTCAACAATCAACTAACAAGTTGAGGGTTGAATGTTGATTGTTGAATGTTAATTGTAAAACGCAACATCATTAACTTGAGAAAAGCGGTGTACCTATGTACACTGTACCTGTGACAGCAATCAACACCAATAATTGGCATAACGGAAACCATCGGGTCACCGTTGACTGCTCACAAGAAAAAGACATAAACATTCATCATCTGGTGGAGTGGTTGAAGGGTTGTCCCAGGAAGGGGGTCATCCACGTGTACATCCCGTCACGTTTCAACCACTCCCCTACCGCTTTACTCCGCACCAGTTTACTTAAGCTTGGATGCACAGTGACTGCCAAAAGATGTTCATAAAATGTCTACAATTCTTGTAACTAAAAGCAAATTCATTCGTCTTAATTAATGAAGATGTCATCCGAAACCAAAAGCGTCGGCCTAGCACTGCTCGCTTCGCTAGCGATTGTGAGCATGTCTGCTTATATTCCGATGCTTCTCTTGAATATTTCAATGTAATGATTTGACAGTACATAAATATCGATTAGTATGCATAAGTCGCTTTCGGCTTTTGCCTTTTACAATGGAGGGTACTATGTACCCAAGAACGAAGCTAAGGTGCGTCAGGTTGAAGACCTGATTGGCTCCGTGCCACGTTCACTACCAGCGAAAGGCCCAGTCGCATGTATTCACGTGCGAAGAACCGGAGCATGGGGCTGAAGGCTCTATAAGCTCCAACTCTGGAGTAAACCAACGAAGCGACGAGTTCGGCTTAATTGACCGGACACCCATCCCAAGACCCTGCCCGGGTCTCGCCGTATATGTCGTGAAGATTTTGGTTCCAATTCTTTGCATCCAAATCCGATCGGCATCGGTATCAAGACGGGAGGTGATGCGGGAGAACGCAAGTTCTCTCTTCACTACCTCCCGTCCCTTTTTTGTCGAAAGTCCTACGGACACGTAGTGTCTAAGGTCAAAGGTTTGGTCCAATGTCGAAAGTCCAAAGTCATTCGACATTTGACCTTTGACCCATCCTTTGACTTTAGACCTTGGACTTTTTCTTTATAATAAGAATATGAAATTTTTAATATTATCTTCAATCTTTCTAGCCTCCTGTATGTACAATGTACATACAGTTGATGAACCTTCTGAGTCATTGATTTTGCCACTATATCCAGTCGCTGAGTGGGCAGAACCGCGTGAGGCGGAGAGGACTTTTATTTGGGAAGGAGAAGAGAGAACAGTTTCTGGATTCGAGGTTGCAGGTGTTTTGGATGAAAAAGAACCTGAATTACTTAGTAAAGATACAGATTTTGCAGATGAGGATTTCTGGATATTTACAATTGGGACCAATACGCTTATCAAGCTCGGTTACAAAGTGATATTTGTCGAAGAAGAATTGGAAGACAGGCAATTCTTAGGATTTAAAAACGACGATGGCCATGTCCTTTTACTCTCAGCCCTAACTGAGTTTGAGGATACTGAGAGATTAAGCTGTCCGTGTACATACTATTTTACGGTGTTTACAGACGATAAGAGAGTATTGCTCAAGTGAGTTTAAATTAGCCTTCGCACCTCGAAGAGGTGCTCTGGTTTATGTCGGCTATTTTCAAATTATTGCAAAAATTTATGTTAGAATTACAAGCTAATATGACTCAGCGCCATAAAATACAAAATGGGGCCCTAATGCATGTCACAACTAATACATATAATGATGAGATGTATTTTTCGCACGATCCGTATGCACACGAGGCTGTTGAGCATTTATATTGTGTTAAAAAGAGGATGCCGTTTAATTTGTATGGATTTGTTATCATGCCAGATCATATTCATTTATTACTGAAAGTAATAGAACCAAATGAAATATCCAAAATAATAATGATGTACAAGATGGGTTTAAGTTTCCAAATTGGAATATCTCCTCTTTGGCAAAAGCGCTTCCATTTAACTTTGCCTGATAATTATTTTCAAACCTTAAATTACATTCACAATAATCCCGTTAAAGCTGAATTATGTGAGAAGCCATCTGAATATAATTGGTCATCTGCATCAGGAAAATGGAAATTGGATAAATATTGTAGCTAAACAAATATAATTTGGCATAAACGGGGAAATAATATGACAATTATTATTTGATCTATTATGGGTAATCCTCGCACCTCGAAGAGGTGCTCTGGTTTTTCATAGTCATCCTAAACCAGAGCACGCCTTCGGCGTGCGAGGGCTAGTTAAATATGTATTTGAATATTTTCTCGATTTCTTTATCAATCTTAATAATGAGAATTATAAATCCTCCAACTATAGTGAACGCCGAAATTAATACCAAAATAGAGAGTTGTCTATAAATTGGTTTCATTACAAATTTTGCAGTTGTTTTACTATGATAGGATCCACCATTTTCTAATTTAGGTTTCATGACGTCAGTATTAAAGAGTGCACGTTGTATCACTGTAAAAGAAAGAGCTGCACCAGTTTCAGTTATCGGTTTACAACTACTTTCGTTTCCTCTAATTAATTTTTCAATGACTT
Organism: uncultured Candidatus Peribacteria bacterium; assembly: GCA_964645805.1. GTDB lineage: Bacteria > Patescibacteriota > Gracilibacteria > Peribacterales > Peribacteraceae > UBA2144. The sequence goes on from CAZYBL010000158.1 coordinate 2,521, forward strand.
TTGTCTCTTCCTCGTTTTTCATCACAAGTCCTATCTTATCAGGTGGGAATTGATTTTCCCCATTTGTTATTGTTTTTAATTTTTCTATGCA
>CAZYBL010000159.1:0-2594 GCA_964645805.1 uncultured Candidatus Peribacteria bacterium
CATATCTCCATTATAGTACGGATCAGATCCTAAAATAAAATGTATTTCCGATAACTCGTTCTTGCGCGAAATGTTTTCGCATAATGCCCTATTTCCGGCACCTTATGCGAAATATTTAGGCTTGCATTTATAATAAAAAAGGTGGACCATAGTCCACTATGGAAAATTTATTAGAAAAAGCAAAACAAGAAATGAAGCTGCGGGGTTATAGTCCCAGAACAATCAAAAGTTATTTAAGTATCCTGAAGGAATACTTTTCCTGGAAGAAGAATGATTTTGAAGAAGTCGATGAAAACAGAATCAGAAAATATTTATTGAAAAAAGAAGAACAAGGGCTTAAAGCGACGACGAGAAATTTGATATTAAATGCCATCAAGTTTTTCTATCGCGATGTCATAAGACCAAGTCAGAAAATTAATGTTAGTTCTGCGAAAGAAGAATTCAATCTTCCAGTTGTACTTTCCAGAGAGGAGATCAACAGAATTATTTCTGTAACTAACAATCTTAAACACAAACTGTTGCTTACGGCTCCGGTTTGCGTGTTAGCGAGGTTGTTAATCTGAAAGTTGGTGACATTGATTTTGATTCGCTTAGTTTGCATATAAAAAATTCCAAAGGAGGCAAAGATCGTATAACTGTTTTACCGGAAAGTATTGTTCCGGATCTGAAAAATTTTATTTCAGGTAAAAGTGGAAATGATTTGTTGTTTGAAAGCGAACGTGTCGGGAAGCTTTCTACCAGATCAGTTCAATTGATCTTAAAGAAAGCTTTGCAAAAGGCGGAAATTGTTAAAATGGCCAAGTTTCATTCTCTCAGGCACTCGTTTGCAACTCACTTGTTGGAAGATGGAGTTGATATGCGTTATGTGCAGGAGCTTCTTGGTCATCACGATATTAAAACGACGCAAAGGTATACGCAGGTGGCGGATTGTAAGATTAGGGGGATAAAGAGCCCTCTATGCGCTTAATTCTATGTAAAAACTTGATTTATATTGTTCTGTGTAATACAATGAGCTCGCTTTCGGGATTACCCGCGACCCCCTGGTTCACCGGGGGGGTAATTTTTATATGTAGAGTTTGTAAAATCCAAATTTAATTTTTTTGAAATCATTATTCTCCAATTCGCCAATCTTGCAGTACAATCTGCGGTAATCGATAGTTCTAGATTGATGAAGATATGCAGTTGTTGACTTTCCTTGTCGCATGAAATTAACGAACCAGCTTCCGGTTTTGGTTTGTAGAGAAATTGGAATTACAAGATATAAATAGTTTGATAGTTTCTTGTAAATAATAACTGGCCTTACAAATTGTCGACCTTTTCCGTTAATTTCGGATCCTACGTTTTCACCCATACTTGCCCACCAAATATCTCTCTCAGATACAAGTGGAGTTTTATGTTGTTTATTATGCAATTTCTCCTTCAGGCCAATCCATTCTGAGAATCGTTTTATGAACATAGGATTCAGTGGGTTTGGCGGGAGGGCGTTTATTTTATATTTAAAGCAAGCTAATGCAAGGAAATTTAAAAATATCCCGGAAGGGAATAATCCCAACCGGGCGTGATGCCACTATTGTAACCAATGCTTAATTATAATTGCAAGCAATGTTGCAGATATTTAAGACAACTCCTTCAGCATATCTTCAGCTATTTCACTCCCATTGTTCAGTTGCACCTTCGTCATCAGTTCGAATCAAATCCAAGCGTCCTTTTGGTCCTTCTTTTTCGGGCATGACAACTTGATCATCTGGTACAAAAATAGCTACTCTATTTCCCTGTTGCATAATGGGTGCATCCTGACCGAGTGTTCCTCTAATTGCACAAGCTGCTATATAAGCAATTTCTTCGGTCTCGAAATCAAATGGAGCAAGTGTAACACCTTCTCTTTGACTTCGAGCAAATTCTCCACCGAGGGGATCGATAAATTTTCTTTCTATTTGCCCAAGATCAAAGTGGACTCTTTTTTCTCTTCCTTTATCTTGGGGGCTTTCTGCTCTGTAACTCATATTAATATTATATAATAATTAAGGTAAGATATCAAGACTTAAGGAAGTCCCTTAATTTCGGTCTCCTCTGTCTGAACCACGGATAGCGCGCCTGCCTGCCGGCAGGCAGGGATTACACGGATAACACGGATATTTATTTTATATCTGCATAATCCGGTTTAGCTGAAGGAGAATGCACAAATCTCTTAAATTCCAATCTTTTTGATCCAAAATTGATCAGCAGGCACACTTCAAGATTGTATGCTTCGAGGTAATTTATTGCCTGTGCAAGATGCACTTCTTCTAATTTAGTGATTGCTTTTAATTCAACAAGAATCTTATCCTCCACAATAAAGTCAGCACGCCTAGTTCCTATCTCGAAATCTTTATACTGAATTTTAATAGAAGGCTCACGCATAAAATTCATTCCCGCATCACGTAGCTCTATTGCCAGAGCTCTTTGATAAATAACTTCCTGGAATCCATTCCCAAGTTGATTATGTGCCTTCATGGCACAACCTATAATCTTTTGCGTCAGATCAAAATATTTGAGTTTGGACATAAGCATGGGAGTGTAGCATAATTTGCTACAGATCCAATTCAAATAATCTG
>CAZYBL010000160.1:0-2590 GCA_964645805.1 uncultured Candidatus Peribacteria bacterium
AAGGGTGATGAGTATTGGGAATCTCTCTAGGGTTTCCAATATTTATCACCTTTTTTATTTTTTGTCCGCGATATTATGAGTGGATACAAAAAATAAATCCCGCCTGCGGCGGGGTCAACGACAGTTGGTTTGGTCAGGAGATAAATGTAGGGAAGAAAGCGATTTCAGATATCTGGCTATAAATAACAAATATTGCGCCAATCATATCTTGAAGAAAAGCGCTTCTCTACAGCTATTTCTTGGTCAAGGTGATCAAGAATTTGTACTTTCACAAAGGAGAACATCATGAAGGTAGCAAAAGTAGTCTCCATTACTAGATCCGCTCCGTGGTTGCCCATTAAAAAAAGTCCGACGTCTGAAGCGCGAGGTCTTGTTGAGGTAGTAACCCTGCAGATGACAGCCCGTGGTGCAATTGACCCGGAGCTCAAACTGACGGTCAATGGCGTGAAATATGAGCTCCGTGGATTTGGAATGCCAAGAATAGATATCGGAGAAGAGATTATTTTACATTGTACTGGCAATGCTATAGGTGGTATTCCTGATGTCGCTGCGATCCAAATTGTTCATGACGGTAAGGTAGTGTTCCGCGCTCTTCTTCCTCAGGAGAGGCATTGTCACTTTGCGTTCGAGGATTAACACTCGTGTCGTAAAAACCTCATGGTTATAGAGTTTTTGGAAGTTTTATCTACTTGTAGCAAACCTGCAAAACTTCCTCTTTTCCAAGATCATAAATAAAGTTTGTGAGCTTAGAAAAGAAATTCGTACCTTGATATTGAAAGGAGTTTATCATGATTATCATATTAGTCTTATCCACAATAATTTCGCTCTTTTTGATTCCAGCTGTAGTTTTCCGTTTATGTGGAGAAAATTTTGATTGGGCAGAGAGTTTCGATCTGGGCTTAATCATATTCTCTTGGCTTCCTTCAGGTGGTGTAGCAATAATATTATTATGGATATTCTTTCCTTTCTTATGTCATCTTCCGCTCGAGGCTGCTGTTCCTATTCACGCGATAGCAAGCAGTGCCCTAGGATCATTCATACTTGCGAAGACATAAGACTCACCTATAGAGTTTTGGAAGTTTTATCTACTTGTAGCAATCCTGCAAAACTTCTGCGCCACCTGCAGAGTGTTTAATCAATCTAGTTGACGGTGGAACTAGAATATCATCCAAAGGAGGATGCGATGAGTTATTTTGATTGGGTGAAAGCCCTAGGACAAACTTGTGACAATGCTATATTTTTAGCAGCGTTGCAGGAAATTTGTCGAAAGTGTCTTGAGCTTAACATGGGCGAGAACGCCACCAAAGAGGCAGTCGTAGCTTTAGCTAATTTCAATTTTGGAGAAATTGAAGGCAAAGAGCGATACAATTATGTGGTTACCTTGTTAAACAAGGCAACAGACAGATTCTTGATCGATGAAGGTATAGGCTTGGACGAAGTTGCACGGGAGTACCTGAAACTCTTACGCTTCCGTAAACTTTTTGAACAAGTTAAACCAGAAATCGAATTCAAGAATACCTCAGAGTGGTCTTTCCGAGATACCTTTTTGGTAGTCGAGGATCAAATCGCTTATGAACGCATCTCTTATGAGGATCGTAGAGATTATGATCCTTCGTGGATTCGCACAGCTCATGCCAAGGCCAGACTTTTCGCAGAGTTAACCGGTTTCAAAGTTGAGTCTATTGGTGAGAATCATGTTATCATTCTCGATGATGTTCTGACTTCTTTGGAAGAATACATCGGACAGACGATTGTCAACGACATTAAGTCTGGATTCGCCGCTAAAGCTGCTGCTAAGGCAGAGGCTGAGGTAAAAGCCAAACAGGCAGAGGCTAAGAAACGAATTGGTGAAGCTTGGAACGGAAAGAGTGAAGATGCGAAAGAGTTTTTGCTCGAAGTTTTCATGGCAGAAACCGATCTCTATGCCCATGATGCTAAGGTTGAGGGAGATTACTTAGTAATTCCTAAAACTTGGTTCGCGGGACCGGTAACTGGACGAACTGTCACTGATTACGCTCATCAACAAGTGGTCGTGCTAGATTTGGCGGCCAAAAAGATTTGCGAATCAGAAACCAAAAGTCGCCTTTGGCGCACAACCGAACGTGGAGTGGTGGGAGAGTCATACTCGTCTACCATTGAAGAGATTTCGGTAGCAGACAATGTTATGAAAGTAACATTTTCGGACGGCGTTCATGAAATCAAGTTTGATGCTGGTCGAGACATTTTTAATGTTTCGCCGGAAGTGTCCGGGGCTATTGAGGCTCGAATCCAACAAAAGGTTGCCGAATTAACAGAGGCGAGAAAGAATGTGCCAATCCGTTTGGCGACAGGAGGACTAAGAGGTGGTAATGTGACAGCTAGTGGTGTGAAGTTCGTTGATTCCACTACAGCGCTTGTGTCTATCACCGAAGAAATCGATTGTCGACCTGGCGGTACCAATGGTTACATTTGTTCAGTACAATCTCGTATTACCGAGTGGCGTGTAACGCCAGACTCTATGGAGATCGTGAATACGATCACAACACCATATGAGTAATACTTGAGCCTGAGCTAACATAGATTTTTTGGAAGTTTTATCTACTTGTAGCAA
>CAZYBL010000161.1:0-2563 GCA_964645805.1 uncultured Candidatus Peribacteria bacterium
GGTGGCGGCAAATCGCCGCGAGCCCAAAATGTCGCAATTGGTGGGCCAGGGTGGACTTGAACCACCGACCGCCGGTTTATAAGTCCGGTGCTCTAACCAACTGAGCTACTGGCCCTTGTACATATGATATCAAATCTGCCTATTAAACCATATCTTGACACACACAATAAAATGAGTATTATACAGTACTCATGAACAGAATCGAAGAAGGTCAATATTGGCTACTTAATCGAGGAACTGTCGTCTTTGTTAAAGAGCGTGGACCTGGTGATAGGTGGATTTGTAATCGAGTCGAACCAGATGGATCTATGCTAGATAGAGTTGGAGAAGACGAGGAATGGTTTGAAAGACAACTTGAGCAAGATGAAGCTTTGGAAATAATACAAAATATTCTAACAAAAAAAGCTCTCGAGATTATGGAGCTCCTCCAAAAGTAGTTAACCAAATTTGATTAATCACCAAATATAATAGACAATGATCCCCAGTTCCGTGCTAAAGAATTGGGCTGTTAATTTATTTGGCATTCTGATCGTTCTTGGGGCAATCGCTTTTGTCCCGCTTTCATCTTTGGGCTTTGTGCTCCCCAAGCTCTTCTTCTTCTCGTTGGCTGGAATTGTTGGGATGTTGATTGTAATTATGGAATATAAGGAATCAATATTAACTCCACTTTTTAGAACACATTTAGGTCAGGTCTTCTTATTGTTCTTTGGAGTGGCTCTGATCTCAACAATATGGTCAATCGCTCCCCTATTAAGTATCGTTGGAACTCCTCCACGCTTTGACGGACTCCTTTCATATAGCACATATTTTGCAATCGCACTTACAAGCTTTGCACTCATCAGACTAAAACATAGGAAAGAACTGGTATCGGTAATTGTTTGGAGTAATGGACTGATCGTCTTCTATGCATTTCTGCAAATGATCAAACTAGATCCCCTATTCCACATTTGGTATGGGGAAGAATTTTTGGGAAGACTTTTTTCAACTATTGGTCAACCGCAGTTTCTTGGAATATTTATTCTTCTTACTGTTCCATTCCTGGTAATTAGAATAAACAAATCTAAAGGAAAGCTTAAATTATTACTTTCGCTAATTGCTATATTGAACGTAATAGTCTTGGCAGGATGCGCATGCATTGCATCTTATATTGGACTTCTAACAGTTCTTGGAGCACTAATTTATGTTTATATGAAGAATGCGGGGAAGCGAACTAAAGCATTTAGACTCGTATCTCTTCTCACTTCCATTTCGATCTTATTAATAGCATTTATATTTATTGCAACGATTTTAAACCGATATGCGTTCTTTGATAATAACTTGAACCTAAAATCAAGATCTTCCATTTTTAAAACATCAGTAAATATGATTGAAAGTAGGCCAATTGGAATTGGATTGGATACTATGGCTCTTTCATCCTCTAAATTTATTAGACCTGATTTGTTTGAATTGGAGCCGCTTGATACTGTTGTAGACAGTGCCCATAGTAAACCTTTCGACTTATTTGTATCACTAGGACCACTTGGCTTCATTACATATTACGTATTTTTAGTATCACTTCTAATTACACTTTGGAAAAAAAGAGAGAAAGACATTTTACTGGCATCATTTTATTCTTTACTTGGAGCTTCCGTTGCGCTTTTATTTAGTTACGATACAGCAATTCTGCACGTATTCTTCTGGCTGATTGCCGGAATGTCACTGGGGTTCTTGCTCCCAATGCGTCGAAAGGGCTCAGTAAAACTGGAACAGTCTGTGGTTATGATGGCTACATTTTTAGTCATGATTTCTTTCATGGTTTTCTCTCAATGGAATGTAGCCAGAATCAAGCTATATGAATCAGACTTGTACTTTGCAAACGAGAAGCTTATTGATGCTTTCAAATCTTCGGACGAATCTTTGTCTATATTCCCTCTGGATCGTACAGCTCTAATTAGATCTGCTCAAAACCTACTCGTTGCACATTCATGGTTATCCTCTGAACCAAATACGAGGTACAAAGATCTCGATAGGAGAAGCTTTTTGCAATTCAAAACAGACAAAACTCTAAAAGCACTAAATACACTAACATCAGGCAATGACGGAACAGTGGATGTTCTTAGTGCCTGGAACGAGTCTTTGCGTTTTCTGGATTTTGATCCAACCAATGTAGAAGAGTTAACTCAAAGGGCATTTGAAAAGTCACCCTCGCATATACCAACCCTTAAACTTTCTTATCATGTTTATGAATCTATTGGAAAGCACGACGAAGCGAAGAAAGTTAAGGACAGAATTTTAGAACTAATTCCAAATTTTGAAGAGATGGAAGCTGATAGGAGGAAGTTGCTTTTGAATGAGAACGCGTGGCTAAGGGAAATGGTTAACTGATAGAGAACATATAGTCACTGGTCACTAGTCACTCGTCCTAAAGTGAAACGACCAGTGACCCACAATACTAAACTAAATCAATCAATATCCTTGTCACTTTCATCCTCAATCTCCCCCACCAACTCCTCAAGCACATCTTCTAACGTAACAAGACCGACTGTGTGCCCATCTTCCTGAACAATAGCTAAGTGAATATATT
>CAZYBL010000162.1:0-2531 GCA_964645805.1 uncultured Candidatus Peribacteria bacterium
TGAACCATCCTCTTAAAATAATCTGATTCCGGGGACGTATTAAGAGTACTTTTGAGGCTTGCTTTTGAATCTTTTCTGAAATCGTTTCGTAAACAAGTCCTGAACCTAAACTCGGATAATAGAAATAAGCAACAAGAGTCTTTGGCCCACCCTTTTTTACAAGCATTTTCCTAAGTGCTGCCCACATGCTCATTCCCGCTATCCGTTGCTCAGCCCAATCGACCGAGATTTCCTTTGCAGGAATTCCCCAAATCTTTTCTGTGTAATTAATCATATTAAATTCTGCCAAACTTCGTCCAAAGCGCCTGACGACGAATTCTTCGAAGTTTTCCGGCTTCTTTGGTCTAATCTTTCCACGCAATTGCTCAATTGAAAAATCTCTTACCATTTTATGGGCTTTTAGTAATCCCATCTGGCCTAGGACATTTCTGAATCTGACTGGGTAATAATAGAATTTTCCATCAACAAAGAATCTGGTAAGCCTTTTTACCTGTATCCACTTTTCTCCAAGAAGATCCCCGATCATTTCATATAGATATTTATTTTTACTGAAGAATCTATGCGGACCATTGTCGACTCTATAAGTTCCCTCCGGTTCATCAAATACATAAGTCTTCGCTAAACCCCCTACTTGCGATGCCTTTTCAATAACAGTGACTGATTTGCCTGCTCTACTAAGCTCCCAGCTTGCAGCCATGCCGGCAGGACCGGCTCCCAGAACTATGATTTCTTCAGATGTTTTCATAAATTAAATGAATCCTACTGCGCTACTGCGCTACTGCGCTAAAATCAACGAAATACGAATAGCTTCCTCATCCCAAAATTCCATCCCAACACTATCCAAAGTACAATCATTTTTGAAATTATCGGATCCATATGAATAAAACCTACAGCAATCCACAGAAGAAGCTCTGTCCACATGAGTCCACCTATGGAAACCATAGTAACCATTGTGAACTCTAACCATCTTTTATGTCTGCTCTCGAAAATCCAAAGTAGACTAATAATGTAATTCCACATGTGTCCTGCCATATATGCTATGAAAGCCGCGAGAAGATAATGAACATCAAAATATGTAACCAGCACTGCAAATACCAATAGATCTAAGATTGCGGACGAGCCTCCTACAAATAAGTAGCGGAAGAATTGGATATTTAATGAACCTGCACGGCCTAGTACGAAGTGTTTCATTAAGAGGACTATAAAGTGAAAAGTGAATAGTTAAAAGTGAAAAGTTATACACAATACTCACTTTTCACTCTTCACTTTTAATTTTTCACTTAATTTATGTTTCCTGATTGATATTATTAGCTAATATACATCCGACTTGCCATCCACCATCGCCATCGTCGGCCTGGGCTACGTCGGTCTCCCTCTCGCCCACGCATTCGCCAAGAAAGGATACAGGGTTATCGGCTATGACATTAGCGAAGATAGAATCAGCAATCTGAATTCCGGCAAGGATTGGACCAATGAGCTTACATCTGAGCAATTAGCCGAAATTTCAATCGAATTCAGCTGCGATCCAACGGTGCTTAAAGAAGCTGACATTGTAATCGTGGCGCTCCCAACTCCAATTGATGAGAATAACAAACCTGATCTGACAATCCTTAAAGCTGGGACAAAGACTGTTGGTCAGAATCTTAAAAGTGGAGCGACAGTTGTATTTGAATCTACAGTTTATCCGGGAACCACTGAGAATATCTGTGGAAAAATATTGGAGGAAGAATCTGGTGGAAGGAATTTTAAACTCGGATATTCGCCTGAAAGAATTAATCCGGGAGATAAGGAGCACACTGTTACAAAAATCCTGAAGATAGTTGCAGGTGAAGATAAAGAAACTGCAGATATGCTTTGTGAATTGTACGGATCGATAATTACTGCCGGTATTCACAAGGCTCAATCAATTAAAGTTGCAGAGATGGCGAAGGCTATAGAGAATGCCCAACGCGACTTGAACATAGCTTTTGTAAACGAGATTGCGATTATGTGTAATAAAATCGGAATTTCTTCTAAAGATGTTTTTGAAGCTGCGAAAACGAAGTGGAACTTTCTTGAATTTCAGCCCGGACTTGTTGGAGGTCATTGCATAGGAGTTGATCCTTATTACTTGGTAGAAAAAGCCGCTCAGCTGGGAATGGATACTAATGTAATTACCGCTGGAAGAGGTGTGAACGACAATATGGGTGAATATGTTGCTACCCAAGTATTGGAACAAATGGATAATCCGGAAGGCAAGCGAATTTTGGTTCTTGGGCTTACATTCAAAGAAAATGTTCCGGATATGCGAAATAGTAAATCAGGTGATGTAATCAATAAATTGACTGACGCGGGATGTAAAACAGAAGTGCATGATCCATTCTTTTCACCGGAAGAAATTGAAGAAATGGGATATTCTCCGGGAGGGTTAGGAGCTGGACCATACGATGCTGTCATACTACTGGTAACCCATCTTTATTACTTTAATAATTATCCAAATAATCTTCTTGGCAGCTTAAAGGAAGGAGGAATATTTTATGATTTGAAATCTG
>CAZYBL010000163.1:0-2452 GCA_964645805.1 uncultured Candidatus Peribacteria bacterium
GTTGCGGCTTCTAAGAAAGACAAAGCACAAGCAATCACTCATCAACAGCTATAATATGATGATAGCAATGGACCCTGCCGTCTCGACCATGCTTCAGTCCTCCCCGTTCATCGATTGCAAATACATGGGAAAGGACTCCAGGATGATAGTGTACCGTGGAAAGCCGTTTGAGTACGAGGGTGCATATTCCGACCATCCTAAACTTGGGGGCATGCCTAGCTACCGCGTAACAGCTACGGATCTCATTGAAAACATTAACAGCACCCACAAATATTGGATTGATCTGATTCTCAATTCAAAATATCCAGAGGCAATCCGGGAGTACTCAAATCCGCTCATGAGCTATTGGGGGCCTGTAAGGCTAAACAAGTTAGGGACACTTGAGCACCGCGGGATGGATTCCAACCATCCAAAATATATGATTCCCACAACTATTCTTATGAAATATATACTTCGCGATATACACCGTGAATTCTATAGAGTCATCCCGTCTGACATTGGCATAAAAGAGCCATTCAAATTGGAGGACAACAAGATCTATATTCCGCCAATAAGTACCCTAAAATACGAGCTGCAGAAAGATTCTGCCCTAAAGGGATTTAAAAGCAAGGAGATTTATGACTATTGTAACCGTTTTATTAAACTTGGTCTGAGTTGTATGAATCCAAAGTACAAAAAAACCGTTTCTCCCTTACTAAACCTATTCAAACGGAAGGCAACGGTTTCAGATGTCCTCATAAGGCGGGCTAAAAAGAAAGGATACTCCTTGTCGGAGCCTCTGCCTCAGGAATTCTGCGCAGAGCTCGCCCTAAAGAGCTGTTCTACACTATTGCGCGAGATAGATAAAACCAGGTCAAGCGTACTGGATTTGGTGGACGAATGAGCACGGAAAGCAGTGCCAAAACACTTTCAGAAGTCATCAAGATTCCAAGCGTAAGTGGAAACGAATTAGACCTGGCGAATTACGTGAAGGATGAGCTAACATCATTCGGCTACACCCCAAAAATTGACGAATATGGAAACCTATATGCCGAAATTGGATCCGGAAAGAAAACCCTCATGATTAATTCACATCTTGATACTGTGCCACCAAGCCCAGACTTCGATTCTCCCTATACACCAAAAATAGTCGAAAATAATCTTTACGGCCTCGGTGCATCAGACTGTAAAGCAGGAGTTGCGGCAATGATTGAAATTGCTCGGAAGCAAGAGGCTCCGGATGGAAAAATAATATTTGCATTCTCAACAAAAGAGGAAGTTACATCTAAGGATGATTCAGAGAGGGGTGCATATCTTCTAACAAAGAAAATAAGCGCGGATGCATGCATTGTTGCTGAACCAACAGTTGATAAGCGTGGACTTCCCTGGGTTTCCGCAGGCTGCCGCGGCAGGACGGTTGTTGAGATAGTAATTCACGGAAAAAGTACACATTCTTCACGCCCCGGGACGGGAATAAATGCAATTAAGGAAGCCCTGAAATTAATATATGCATTCGATTCAAACATCAAGCTAAACAAGAAAGTATATTTTGGAAAGCCACTTCATGAGACATTCGAGCCTGTTCGGGTTTACTCAAAAAACGGACCAACAAATGTAATTCCTAACAAATGTAAATATGTTTTTGACTACAGGACTTTGCCCGGGAGAACCGATGCCGCAGAAGTTATTCAGAGAATAATTGAAAAGAGTGGGGTTAAGGCAGATTTGAAGATCCTCTTTTCGTCCCCTGGTTATGTACTCAACAAAGATTCTCCTCTTCTTGCCATTACAAAGCAGAAGACAAAAGAAATATTCGGGAAACTCCCTCATGTGCAGGTTGCCCTGGGGAAGGCAGATGCAGAATATTTCCACAGGAGCGGTATGGACACAATTCTTTTTGGCCCCGGGATCAACAATCAATGCCATAAACCAAATGAGTACGCCTCTATCCCAGCTCTTGAGAAATGGGTCGACACCACAAGGCTAATAATTACAGACTTCTTTAACAAAGTGGAATAACCCTGATAGAATGATACTGATACTAAATAACCTAAGCAAGGATATCCAACTGCTAAGGGAAATGCTTTCCTCTTTGGGCGTAGCTTACGAAGTGTTCGACAATACTACAAAATTTTCTGAAATCCTTTCCAAGGACTACTCCGGCGTCATCCTTTCAGGCGGTCCACTTGATATCGAGCACAAAATATTTATGGATGACCTAAGGGACGACCTTGGAGTTCTTCTCGACTTTACAGTCCCTATTCTCGGAATATGCCTTGGCCATCAGATAATCGCAGAAGCCTATGGCGGAACCATAGACCCGATGCCCGAATTCTCGAAAGGCCCAAATAGGATTATCCTGGAAACAGAAGACCCGCTTTTCAAGGGGCTCTCGAATGAGATAACTGTTGGGGAGGCCCACTACAACCAGGTAACCGTCCTCCCGAATTCCCGGATCAGAGACCTCAGGAGA
>CAZYBL010000164.1:0-2445 GCA_964645805.1 uncultured Candidatus Peribacteria bacterium
ACAATATTTTTGGTAAGCATAAGTTTTTATTCCCTGTTTCATCTCTGTAAAAGAATAGACATGAGACTCGGTCCGCAAATCTTTTTCTTCACATCAATAGTATTGTTAGTTTCACACATAAAGCCTATCAGGAACGTGCTTGACGGTCTTTTCGGGCACAGGGTCGGCACAGAAGTCCCCCAAGTCTATATATACCTGCATTCGCACTATCATTATCTGCTTGGAACGATCGCGGGAATCGTTGGCATTTTCCATCTCTGGAATTTTATCAACAAAAGAGAAAGATATGACTGGATTCTTTTTATTACATTTTTTGCTTTAAGTGCAGGATTTTCCGGAATTCCATTTGTATGGCTTGCGATCTCGGCATTATTGATCCTGATTATTTACCTGATTACTGAGAGATTAAAAGGCTTGTTGTCACTGGCAAAAATGATACCTATTTCGGTGATTCTATTATTATTTCTTTTGATCCCACAGATATTTACCTTCCTGCCGCGAGTAAATCCCAATTTTGAACTTACACTCCCGCATATATGGTTCGCAGATAGCTCTGTTGTCTCTTCGCAAATGTGGGATACAAAAGGAGCTTACGGAATTTTCCGATCGATTATATTTGTATTCGATGTGCTCTTAACTCAGCTTGGCTTGATACTCGGAATTGGAGTGCTCGTGATACCAATAATTAGCTTGATGATCTTCTGGAAGAAAAGAGAATGGAAAAAGACCCCACTGCACTTTTTTGTAATTGTAATATTCACAAGCTTTTTGCTTCTAACCTTCACAGGTTCAAATTATTTCTGGCATGCTCATGGGTTTTTGGTTTCAACCGTATGTGCATCGATTCTGATTGGAAGATATCTTGCGCTATCGTTTGATAACAAAAAAAATACAATAATTAGAGTTGCAGTGATTGTAATCCTGCTTATCCAAACACCATTCTTTGCTTATGCTTACTTTACAAACAAAGGATCTCCACCAAGCGAAGAAGCAATCTACCTGCATGATTCATTACCGCTTGACGCGATTCTATACGTCTACAGGCATCCATTAGAACTCTCTATACATGAGGAGGATCCGGTATATTCCAAATTGCAGGAAGATGTATCCCGTGCAGGAAGGACGATAATTCTTCCAACATTTAAGTTCTACAGTTATTTGCATAACTCAAAAGTATTGTCCTTTTTTGGTGATCCAATTCTTTTTAAACCATGCAATAAAACAAGATACGGGACGAATACCCCAGGCGGGTTTTATTATGAGTTTGAATCGGACAAGATTAATCAAAAATACTGCACACTTGAAAACATCGTAGAAATAACCAAAAAGCCATTTCTAGAGATGTCTGAAAATACAATGGAAAAATGATATTTTTATTGACTTTTTAATGTTAATTGTCAAAAGTCCGCCGCAGGCGGGCGTGTCAAAAGCGAAGCCCCGGCTCGCCGGGGCGAAGCGTGTTAATTGTTGTTTCTAATCTCCTCCAACGCCATCCTAACCGCCTCTTCAATCGGAGTAAGCTCGATCCCCTCCCCCCTAAGCTTATCGGTATTAAGCACACAATTGGAACGCGGGGCTTTGGCGATCTTTAGGAGTTCCTCGTTTGTAATCGGTTCAAACTCGTGGCTGGGATCCACAATCTCCTTATACATATTCATGATCTGGAATGGAGAGATGGTCCCGGGATTTACAATGTTATAGATTCCTTTTGCCTCGTTCTCAATTAGCTTCTTTGCGGCTTCCATAAACTCCGGGGCGTAGGTTATTGAGTTTTGGACATCCAAAACTTTGTCGTAGTGAGCAATTTTTGTGATCAGGTTTCTTTCCTCACTAGTGCCATCAAATGGCATTCGAAGTCTAAGAACCAATACCTTCTCCGGAAATTCCTTAAGCATCTGATCTATCCATGCTTTGGACTTGGAGTAAAAGCTTTTTGTAAAGTTCGGCTCATCCTCCTCCGTATATCCTTTACCACCATTATCCCCTTCATAGATGCATCCTGAACTCATGTGAACCCAATAAATCCCTCTGGTATCGCATTCATTAAGCAAAATCAAAGGTCCCGCCACATTGCTCCACATAGTTTCCTCTTTATGATCCTCGCACCAATCGATATTAGGTCGACCTGTCCTACCAACTGCATTAATGACCAAATCCGGCCGGAATTCCTCTAAAGCCGAAACAACGTGGTCCTTTTCCCCAATGTCAACCCTCGGTGCATGGACATCAGGATACATTTCCATAAATTTTGAGCCGAGGTAACCTTTGGAGCCGAAGACGACAACGCGCATAGCGGGGGTAGTTTAGCAGGTAATAATTAATAGTGCACCATATACAGCGCAGTAGCGCAGTGGCACAGTAGGATTTTTAATCGCGCAGTAGCACAGTAGGATTTTTTTACTTACGCAACATTACATTTAGCATTTTCATTACTTCATCAAGGAG
>CAZYBL010000165.1:0-2441 GCA_964645805.1 uncultured Candidatus Peribacteria bacterium
TTGAGAATTAGTTTTTAACCACCGGTTAAAAACCGGTGGAATTCATGAGATTAAAATCTTGTGATGAGATTGTTCCTCTTCAGGGCATCTGTTCTGGTGTTTCTTTTGTTTCCGATTCTCCTTGGGGTTGTGGTTTCAGATTGGAAAAAGAATGGAGCCTCGATTGTTTTCATGGGCTTGTTTGTTTTCCAGATGTTGGTGAGTGTGTGGAGACTTTACTTTTTCAGTTATCTTTATGTTGCTCTGGCTGTCGTTGGGATTCATCTTTTGATGAGGAAGAAATATTCAGCGTGGTTGAGTCGCCATGAAGGGATTATGGAAAAGGTCTTTGTGGTGAGTGTATTGGTGGGTGTGGTTCTTCTTGGTTGGATGGTTTTCAATGGCAACAGTTCGATTGTGGTCTTTAATGAGGTCGATAACGAGTGGGAGGATGTGAGTGTGAGGACTGGGGAGTTGACGCCTGTGGATTCCTTGATTGTTATTCCACCCTATTTGGAAGGGTTCAGGATGTTGTCTGAGAGAAGTGCGGTTGTAAATTTCAAGGTTTCAGGAGTCTGGTATGGTAGAGAAATTGAACTGGAATGGGTGGAGAGGATGAGGAGATTCTGCGATATGGAGGATTGGGTTGGTTTTGAAGGGAAGAAAAAGTGCAGAGTTGGATATAATGGGATGGAGTCGAGCAGGTTGATTGAACTGTCGCGGGAGTATGGAGCTGACTATATTGTGGTTGAGAGGCCAAAGGAGCTGGAGTTGAGCTTGGTCTATGAGAATGACGGGTTTAGGCTGTATTCACTGGCGTAAGATATATTTCTCAAGGATTTCCGAGGTGAAAATTGTTTTCCCTTCTCTTTCTTCCATTAATCCGAACCTGAAGCACCTTTTTCTCAGTTTTTCGTCAATACTGCCTTCCCTGAGGAAGGAGTAGAGTTGGTGTAGAACCCAATCCTCTTCCCCTCCACTCTTGAGGTAGCGGAAGATAAATGCAATGCGCTTCTTTTCTTCATCACATATTTTCTTGATTTCGTCATCCTTTTTTCCTTGATTCATAAGTGTTCCAATTCTTGAAATAACTCTGTGAACTAGAAAGGGAAAGCCGCCGCTCAGAGAATAAACCAACTTTATTTCTTCGTCGTCGTGGATACGAAAGCCGGAACAAATACTTTTGACATCCTCATAGCACAGGGGTTTTAGAACGAAAACTGCGGAATCCTTTATGGAGAATATGTCTTTTAGTTTTTCTTCTTTTGAAGGATGAGCGACAAAGACTAGATATAGGTTCTCAGGGGGCCTGAAGAAAAACGGGTTTAGGTATTGTTTTAGTTCAAGACAGTCTTTATCTGTAAGTAATAGATTAGTCTCGTCGATGAAGAGGCACATCGTCTTGGACCTTTCAGTGGAAAGAATGGAACGCAGGGGGTTTTCAGGTCTTATGGAAAAATCTATTTCCAGTCTATTTTTTAGGCCTTTGCGGAAATCCTCCAGTTTCTTTTCCTTTTTAGGATCGATGTAGTATATAAAATCGAAAAAATGCTTTACATATCCTCTCTTAGAAAAAGAGTAATTGAAGAACTCGCTTTTTCCCACCATGGGTAGCCCGACCAAGAGAACACGTTTCTCTTTCTTAAGTAAAGTGATGAGTGTCCTTGATTCAGCATCTGGTGCTTTAGAGTATTCTTGTAAGAGAATATCCTCAGGATTCATATTTTGTAAGTGGTTTTTTTGGTTTATATTCTTCTCTATCGTTTTTTAAATCTTTTTGGAAGGAGTTTCAGGAGGTTGTCGAAGGAGAAGTTGTCTGCGTGTTTGTGAGCCTTTGGAAGGAGGGACACGAATATTGCGTTGCTCGAGATATGGGTTATTGAGAAGGGCAGGGCTGTGAGAAAGGAGACGAATATGAGGTGGAAGCCGAAGGTCAGGGCCCAGCCGATGTTGACTATTATTTCATAGAGGACTGTTGTGAAGAGTGCAAGCGGGAGGACTTTTGTGTAGGAGAGCTCTCTCCCCTTTCTTCCCAGAAATCCCCCGAGGTAGCCTGCAATTCCCATTCCCAGCATCTGGAAAGGCGTCCAGAATCCTTGACTCCCAAGTACTAGGAAGTTTGAGAGGAACATTGCCTTTGCCCCAAAGACGAAGCCGATTCTGGAGCCGAATATCGCCCCTGCAAGGAGGGCGAAAAAGGTTATCGGTTCAACACTTGGGAAGCCCTGCATTGCGGCGCGGCCGGCAACCGCGGCAGTTAGGAGGGCCAGATAGAGGGTGAGCTGCTCGAGTTTTTGTTTTTGGGATTGAGCCTGAGTTTGCTTCTGGTCTTGGTTCTGATTCCGTTCTTGCTTTTGTTTTTGAGCGAGTCTTGACTTTTGTTTAGACTGCTGAACCTGTTTAGAAGTCATTATTTACCTAAGATGTAGTCCTTGAGGACGAGTATCGCGATTACGATGAAT
>CAZYBL010000166.1:0-2420 GCA_964645805.1 uncultured Candidatus Peribacteria bacterium
TGTTCCAAGTTTTATTGTATTTGGTTTTCAGAAAGGAGATGCCAATGAACTTGAGGGCAAGAAAGAATTCGGAATAGTTTCTTCATACAATAAAATACCGCCTCAGGCGGTTATTAAGGGTATGAGTTGGGCGTTGAATGACTTTATTAATAAATCGATGAAGTAGTTGTTCCCCCCCGGAAACAAGTTTTCCTTATCTCCTCTCCCCTTCAGAAGGGGGAGAGGGTAGGGTGAGGGGGACGCAATTCTAGATTAGATATATATACTGTTCCCCCCTAGGGGGGAACGTCAAAGAACCCTAGTTTAAGGGGAAAAGTTAGGTGTGCACAAAGTTTATACAAAAAATGGTATTGACTGGGGTTTTGAGTCTGTCACCATTAACAACCGACCCCACCACCCAAGCATCTTCCCACCCCTCGGGGGGAGGGTGCATCTTCTCACAGGCAAGATTAGTTTATTTGTGCATTATTTCTTTCAAGACCCAGTTTGTAAACCCAAACGCAACTGCGACCACAGTCCAGCCCCAAAGTCCTCCATATATATCAAGTGTAACCAGGTCAGGTCTAAAGTTCTGGGCAATCATATGAACAAGCTGAACAAAAACTCCATTAACAATTATTATTGCAATGATTGTGGCAAAAAGCTTAAGCGGCAAAGTGATTATGTCCAATACCGGGCGCACAAACATATTCATCAGGGTCAGAAGTGCTCCTACAACTATGTAAGCAATTATTCCGCCCTCTAATCCAAAATACTGACTTAAGTAAACTGCCATTACCCAAACCAGTGCAACATTAGCTACTGCCTTAATTAAAATCTTAACTGGCCAGGACATACTACTTGCGTCGTCGGACATCGGGGGAATTATATATTATTAGGTAAAGATGTAGCAACTTCACATCCGACTACAGTGTGGTCAGATTTCCAATTGTATCTTAGACCTCTTAGTTTTTTAAATCCTGTACCCAAGATTTTGTCCCATTTACGTCCTATAGCCAATCTCATCAGAGCATTTGTTGGAAATGATTTTACATCCGGTGTGTAGAGTTCGAGCTGCTGAATCGCTTGGGGTAAATTTTCTGTGTTGAAGTCACCACCAACAACAAGTCGCTTATTAGTTCTAATTTTGTTTGCTTGTGCAGTCAATACTTCCCAGTACTTCCTCTGGAAGAAGTTGGGTGCATGGAGGAAAACCAGGTCAGCATCAAATTCTGGCATGTGCGCAGATACTATCCCACCTCCGCTGTCAACTTCTGGCAGTTCTATTTGTTCGCTCTCATCTCTTGTTGCCAATACAGTTTCCAAGTGCTCGCCTTGCCTAATCTCCCAACCCTTTCCGTGGTGAACATAATCAAATCCGAGTCCAGCAAGAGCCTCGGTCAAAGCTTCTCTTTGAGATTCAAGAACCTCAGAAACTGCAGCAACATCTGGCTTGAGTCTTCTAATCATTTCTACTGTGTGATCAATTGTTCCAAGTTTTCTAATTAATCTAGGGTGTCTGATTGCATATAAAAGATGGCAAGCTGCGTTTGGGAATAGTTCTGCGGCACTTACTCCAAAGCATTGGTTATAAAAGAGAATGCGCAATTTATTCTCATCTGGTGGATTGGGCCTTCTTTTTAATCGTGGCAAATGAGGTAAATGAAATCTCGGCCTTCTCATATTTTATATTTACTATTCTTGCCTGATTCGGTCAAGTACTTGTCTTAGAGAAACTAATAGTTACTTTTTTCCCGTCCAAATCCACTTTCTGGGCCTTTCCTTTATTATCTTTAAAGGTACTCCTGGTCTCTTCTTCAATCAGTTTGCCATGAGATTTGAGGACGTCATCAGCTCCTTCGATCTTCAAGTGGATTTTATCGGTAAACGTTAAGCCTCTTTCTTTTCTAAGTCTCTGAACTGTCCTTATCAGATCGCGCGCAAGACCTTCGGACTTAAGATTATCTGTAACTTCTGTATTGACGCTTACAACAACGCCTTTCTCAGCTGCTGCATCAAGTCCTTCTTTTCCGAGGTATACAACTTCCGCTTCCTCCGGTGTTAGTTTCTCATCACGAATTAGAATTGATCCATCATCTTCAATTTTAAAATCGCCATTTTTACCGGCCTGAATAATTTCCTGAACTCTTTCTCCTAACCTTGGGCCAACTTTGCGCGCGTCAACTTTTACAATAACGTCTGCAAGCTCTTTAGGATCATCTGCAAACGAAAGGTCCTTAACATTAAGTTCCTGACGAAGGAGCGCAAGATTTTCTTTGGAAAGCTTAGGAATTGCAGGAGGAATTGCGATCACGGCTTTACTTAGAGGTTGCCTGACTTTGATGTTCTTTTCTGCACGAACCTTATGGCCGAGTGAAACGATCAATCTCATTACACGCGTCCTCTCGATCAATTCTTTCTCGCTTTTCTTAAGACTCCTA
>CAZYBL010000167.1:0-2376 GCA_964645805.1 uncultured Candidatus Peribacteria bacterium
GAATCTGCTCACGCCGCAAAGCGGAGGAATTTATCGAGCAAGGCTTGATTAAAGTCAACGGCAAAGTTGCCGAGCTTGGGCAGAAGGCGGATCCAGACAAAGATAAGATTGAGGTTGATGGGAAAGTGGTTGAGTCGAGAAAAAATCTTAAATATTACGTTTTAAATAAACCGAAGGGAATTGTTACCACTAATGCGACTTGGAAAGATCAGGAGACTGTGATTGATATTCTTTCAAAGCGACTTCAGGGAAAAGTCTTCCCCATCGGTCGCCTGGACAAAGATTCCTCAGGACTACTTTTACTAACGAACGATGGGGTTCTCGCCTATCGCCTAACTCATCCAAAGTTCGATCATGAAAAAGAATATGAGGTAATTACGGTCAGGCCAATCATGGATGGTGCACTTAGCAAATTAAAGAAAGGAATGACGATCTCTGGAACCAAGACAAAGCCAGCAAAAATCAAAAGATTCAGTCAGTCAAGATTTAGTATAGCCCTAACCGAAGGGAAAAACCGGCAAATAAGGAGGATGTGTCAGAAGGTTGGATGTCCGGTTAAGGAGCTTAAGAGAATCAGAATAGTGACTTTGTCTGATCGTAAGTTGAAGTCAGGAGAGGTTAGAGAGCTTAGTGAGAAAGAGAAGAATGATCTTTTGGGGGCAGTTGGGTTATAATTAATATATGAAAATAACAGTACTTTGTGAAAATTCAGTGGGATATGGTGGCGCAAAGGTTTGTAAAGCGGAATGGGGCCTATCGTTATTTATTAAACACAAAGATTCAAAAATCTTAATGGATACTGGTAGGACCACAGTCTACAAAAAAAACGCAAAGGCATTGGGCATTGATTTAAATGAAATAGATTTTATTGTTCTCTCACATCATCATGGGGATCACGTGGGTGGAATCAAGCATCATGAGTTTAGTTCTGATAAAAAGTTAATATTGCATCCTCACACATTAGAAAAAGATAATGAAGGATTGTATGAGGGATTCGATTTGGTTCAATCTACAAAGCCACTTGAATTTTCCGAAGACATCTTTTATTTGGGTGAGGTTCCACGTAAAAATGATTTTGAAAAAGGTGAGCACAGAGGTGATCCTATGCTCGATGATTCTGCTATTGCGATTAAGACAGATAAGGGAGTAGTAGTGATAAGTGGTTGTTCACATTCTGGCATTTGTAACATATGTGAATATGCCAAAGAAGTTACGGGACAGAACTTGTATGCAGTCGTAGGAGGTTTCCATTTGTTTGATAATGAACCTGGTTATTCAGAAAGGGCAATAGAGGAAACAATGAAATATTTCCAAAAAGAGAATCCAAAGTACTTGTATCCCATGCATTGCGTAGATTTTCCGACTCTTGCCAAAATGCACACTATTTTTGGCTGTGAGAAGTTATGCGCAGGCGATACAATAGAGTTGTGAAAATAATTCCACACGGTGCAGCCCGGGAAGTCACCGGCACCTGCCACGAATTGCAGATCGAAACTCCTTCGGGACTTAAACGCATTCTGCTCGATTGTGGGCTTTTCCAGGGCTCGCGTCAGGCATCGGCTGTGAAAAATGCAGAGTTTCCTTTTGATCCCGCAAAAGATATTGATGCGGTGATTTTGACACATGCGCATATGGATCATGCAGGTAGAATCCCATTGCTTTACACAAAGGGATACCGCAACAAGGTCAATTGTACGTATGCGACTAAGGATCTATCTGAGGTCATGCTCATGGATAGCGGGTATATTCATGAAAAAGATGAGGAATACTTCCAGAAGCACTTAAAAGATTCCATGATCAAATTCGATGGGCCGCTTTATACACAGCAAGATGCAATTGATTGTATGGAAATATTCAAGGGCCACAATTACAACGATTGGTTTGAAGTTTGTGAAGGAGTAAAAGTCCAATTCATTGATGCTGGTCATATTGTTGGTGCTGCAATGTTAGTTCTAGAAATTATTGAACAGCCTTCGCCAAGGCTACGGCCGTCAGGAAATGGAAAGCTGACTCGCCTTGGATTCACAGGAGATTTAGGGCGCAATATGCTTCCAATAATTCGCGATCCTGCAGATATGCCACCGGTTGATGTTTTGATATGCGAAAGCACTTACGGGAATCGTGAACATGAAGATATCAAAACCGCTAAGGGGCATCTTAAAGAAGTAGTTATTCAGACTGCAAAGCGCGGAGGAAAGGTCATGATCCCTGCATTCTCTCTTGAGCGTACCCAGGTAATTGTTTATGACTTGCATGTTCTATGGGATGCAAAAGAGATTCCTGCAGTTCCAATTTTTATTGATTCACCATTGGCGACCAGAGTCACAGAAGTTTTCCAAAGTCATCCGGAGTGCTATGACAAGGAAATGTATGAAC
>CAZYBL010000168.1:0-2354 GCA_964645805.1 uncultured Candidatus Peribacteria bacterium
TTGTTGTTGGGGCTATCAGGTATCTAAACCCAGCTCTGCCAGAAATTTTGAAGATTACTATAAGTCTCTTTTTCATACTATTGTTCAACTTCATGGCCTATAATGGAATGAAGACAAGCGCAGTTATGCTGGTAGCTTTCGCTATTATCACACTCATGTCTATCTTTAGTCTTGTTTTCCCAGGCGTTCTATCAATGAATTTCAATAACATGATTCCTTTCTTCACTCATTCCTGGCCTGCAGTCTTCATAGCAATATTCTTCATCGCAGAGACTTTCTTTGGTTGGGAAACAGCTACTTTCCTATCTGAGGAGACTAAGAATCCTACAAAAGTCATCCCAAAGGCACTTGTAACAGGAACAATAATCATCGCAATCATCTGTGTATTGTTCGTCATCACTTCTTTAGGTGCTATTAATTGGGAGACCTTCTCGGTTTCAAAAGCTCCTCTAACAGACCTTTCAGTATTCCATTATGGTGAGGCTGGAAAAAGTGTTTTCACAATCCTTGTCTATCTCTCAATAATCGGAAGCGTTGCTGGCTGGATAGTATCTGCTCCAAGACTCATCCTTGCATTGGCAAAGGATAAATTGTTCCTTTCACAGTGTGCTAAAATCCATCCAAGACACCATACTCCTCATGTAGCCATAATATTTCAAACAGTCCTGACAAGTATAATAGTTGTTATTGGGGCAGGCTCCTACGAAACCCTTTTAGAGTTACTGTTGCCTCTAGTCCTTGTTATTTACTCTATAACATTACTAAGTCTTGTCATTTTAAGATTTAAGATGCCTGAAGTCAAAAGACCTTACAAGGTTGCCTTTGGAAAGACAGGACCTCTAATCATAATATTCATAATGCTTGGGTTAGTTGCTTTTTGGGTTACTAATGTTCATGGCGCAGTACAAGTGCTCAAGATAGGCGCATCATTCATCATATTCGGAATACCAATATACTTCCTATTATTGTTCTACTATGATCCCGATGCCATTATAAAGATAAACAATTACTTTGCTTTCTTCAACCTGTTCCTTGAGAATCTTCTGCTTCCAAAATCTGTGAGAAAGGATATCTTATCGTTGTTCAAAGATATTAAAGGAAAGCATATCTTGGATTATGGCTCAGGTGTTGGCACGCTTACACTTCACCTCGCAGAGGCTGTAGGTCCTAATGGAAAAGTCTACGCTACTGATTTGAGCAAGAGAAACATCAAGATACTTGAGAAAAGAGTTAAAAAGAGAAAGTACGAGCATGTTGAAGTCATACATGATGAGCATCACATTAGCAGAGTCCATCCAAATGTCAAGTATGTTGACATGGTTTTCTCTGTCGGGATGATGGGTTACATGCAAAATATCAGGAAGATCCTATCAGATATAAAGGATGTCTTGCCTGAGAACGGAAGGGTTTTCTTTGCTGAATATGTAGATTTCTTCTGGGTATTACCAAATGTTGAGTGGTTGTCTTCGAACGAGAAGATAGAAGAGCTATTCAGGGAAGCAGGATTCTCTGTCAGAGTTATAAAGAAGAAAGCTTTGTTCTGGAATTATGTTTTTGTATATGGTATAAAATCAGAGAAAGATGTTCCATTCATCTAAAGCTTGTCTAGATATCCTAGAAGTTTAAAGTAGTCCTTAGCGCAATCTTTACAGTATGTATTCTCTGGTAGCCCCCTCATGCAGAACACAGCTGGTCCCTTGCAAACTACACATGTTTTCTGCTTTAGCTTCTTCTCTTCCTTTTTTACTTCTCTCTTGATGGACATGAATATTACAAAAATCCATCGGATTTTTGAACAACAAAACCCTTAAGGTTTTGTGTCTCAAAAACTAATAGTTTTTGCGATTTCAAAAAGTATTAATTCTCAATACTTTTTGTAAATGAGAGGCTAAGTGGTTATTATAGAGCCCCTATCCTTTAAAAAAGTTGCGATTCCTCGCCCTAAATGGAAGCTTTGCTCACTCATTATGCTACTTAGGATTTCGAAAAAAGATTTCTTCTCCTCATAACTCTTTATAGTTACTGTAGTGTTTAGTTTTTCCTCTAAGTATTTTATAACATCTCTCTTTGTCCCAATTTCATCAATCAATCCTAAGTCTAAAGCTTCTAGGCCTATGTAGAAGATGCCTGAGTCTATCTCCTTCTCGACATCCTCTTCCAAGTTTCTAAGATTTACTATTTCTTGTAAAAAGTATTCATGTATCAAGTCTATCTTAGCTTGGAGTAACTGTTTCTCTTCATCAGTCATCTCTTTTAGAGGGCTTGTGATGTCCTTGTACTCCCCTGCCACAAGTCTGTTATAAGTTACGTTGTGGTCTTCCAAGAATTTAGAGAACTCTAGAGTGGATGATAAC
>CAZYBL010000169.1:0-2339 GCA_964645805.1 uncultured Candidatus Peribacteria bacterium
GTCAACATCTTTAGCCTCCAACAGCTTATCGATCGTCCTCGACATGCACTCATCAGAACCCTCGATCGACGCCCCGTAGGGACAGCCTAGACAGTTAATTCTCATAACAGTTATATCGCCTTCGCGCAGTAGCTTGTAAGAACCTACTTCTTCCATACTTCTAGGAAAGTTTATAAAGTATTTTAAGGTTATCTTCTCCATGGCACTCTTTCCTCAACCAGAAGAAAACGAGAATAACCAGGAAATAATCACTCAGCTCGTCACCAGGCTGAACGATGTCGATCGCCGCCTGAGAATTGTAGAGCAGGCTTTTTCCAACCAGAAGCAAATCATAAACAATTTAAACGATAATCTTATTAAGAATAGGAAAGAAACAGAGAGACGGGTCGGGTCAGCCGAGGAAAAAATCAACGGCTTCCTCAAGAAAGTTACCGAACTCGAACAGAAGGTTGCTGTCATGAGTGAGGAAATGAAGAAACTTCCGACAACTGCGGAGCTGGCGGAGTTCCGAACCCGTTCGATTCTCGATTCCGAGATTGAGAAGGGCAATGCAAACCTCGATGTTGCAATGGACACCCTTGAAAAACACGGTGCTTCACTTGATGAGGAGTTAGAATAAGAAAAGTTAGAATAAGAGAAACTGAAAAGAGGAACTAGAATGAAACTAAAGCTATTCGACAAGAAAGGGGAAAAACATGTACCTGTTGCAGAAGTTGAGGGGATGCTGCGAACCGGCACCCCTGAGGCAGTTATCCGCTCCAGACTTAAGGACGAAAAATACGCAGCCGAAGATATAAACAAGGCACTTGAGCAGGCAAAGATAAAGTTGGGGGCAACAGGGGTAACGAATGATATGAAACCACCATGGGAGCAGGTGGAAGGAACTCAAAACCCAGCCCCACCTCAAACTCCACCTCAGCAGGCTCCATCTTTTCCGCCACCGGCGGAATCTTCCCAACCGACCCAGGATATGCCACCGGAATTCAATGCAGAAGTCCCTGGTCAGCCGCAGATACCACCTGCCCCTGCCTCAGTCCAGCCCACCGGCAGCCCCACAACTGGCAAGCCACCATGGGAGCAGGGAAACAACATAGGAAAATACTCAATCGACGACCTCGAGACAGTTGTCCAACCCTTAATCGAGGGATTCAAACTGGAAATGGAGGCCAAACTCGACTCAATATCGCGCGACCTCAAGAAACTCTCGGAAACCGAGAAGAAAATAGAGAGTCTTGTCAAGGATCTTGAGAAGATGAAGGGCGAGCTCAGTGTAATAGCTGAGAAGAAAGCGGAAATCGGGAACTATGACGAGGAACTCTCTCAACTCAAAGGATCTGTGAACACGATTCTTGAAATATTGAAAGGTACTCTTCCACCCGTTATCAAAAGTCTGAGAGAACTCAAGGGCGACCAGCCTGACACCAAGAAGAAAAAGAAGGAAGTCGAGCACCTAATCTAGTTCGACTTTAAATTAGCGCAACCTTAGCTCTTAACGTAGGTTATCTTTCGCTTGGCTTCAAATTCTATGTAGTCCACATCAAGTCCTGCGTCCAGCTGAAGATCAGACGGCATCGGAAGCTCGAAGGTTTCAAAAGTCACGGAATCCATGACCTGGACATGATCCCCAATTACCGCCAGAATCTGCCCTGACTTCTTTTCAATTATTGGACTATCAACATCATGGGTTGCCAGAAGTTCCCTTTTAGTATCATCAAAAATTCCGACCCCCACAATTCTTGACTTCGCGTGTCCATGCTTCCCCGGGCGGGACGTTGCGATGCTCATAACCTTACAGGGCTCACCATTTATCATGATGTAGCTGCCTCTTTTCATAGTAGTTGCTTTTTTTGGTTCTGTTGCCATGGCGCTTTTTATAGAACCTTCTACATTATAAATTTTATGTACATCCTTGACACATCGGCCTTGATAAACGCATTCTCCTTCAGGCACGCCTACACCATTCGCGAGGTAATCTCTGAAATAAAAGACATGTCAACCAAGCTGGCAGTCCACAACTTCATCGCAGCCCAGAAGCTCGTGGTCCTCGAGCCAAAGCCAGAGGAGATCCAGAAGGTGAAGGAAGCCTTAAAAAAGACAGGCGACAAACTCTCGCAAACCGACATAAAACTCCTGGCGGTGACCCTTGAAAAGAGGGCGATTGTCGTTACAGATGACTACGGAATCCAGAATGTCGCAAAGACCCTCAAGCTTGATTTCTTCCCAATCGACCAGAAGGGAATAAAAAAACACTATGCCTGGAAGCACTACTGTCCAGCCTGCAGAAAGTACAGGACAAGGTACTTCTGTGACACCTGCGGAAAAAGGACGGTAAAAAAGGT
>CAZYBL010000170.1:0-2333 GCA_964645805.1 uncultured Candidatus Peribacteria bacterium
GGGGGGGGGCGCGCCGGCGCGGGCCGGCCCGCCGGGGCCCGGGGCGGATGGTGCCGATCAGGATGCCAGTAATGAGGGCGGGGAGGTGCAGGTTGGGAGTGTACAGACTAAAAGAATATAATATCTGGTGGGGTTATTTGACATAATATAATAAATATAGCAGAGTATATGTTGGGAAACTGGTTGGTTATCACATGATGTTAGATACCATTTTCTCCATCCTGCTTATGAATAATCCAATGACACCTTCACGGGTTCTGGAAGAGTACGATATCGTCGGTCGAGATATTTCAGGTCATCTGATTGAGGAGGTGCGGTTGGCATTTGCGAAGTTAGAAACAGCTGGTGTGCATGCATGGGAAATACTATGTACAGAGGCACTGGTTGGGGAATATGGCGGAAAGATGAGAAGTGACTGGAGGAGTGATGTTGATCAATCATATATTCGTTCAGCAATATCAGATGTTCTGCTAGAGAATGTTATTGAAGGGAAACGCATTAAACGTGATGGTATGAATTGGAAACAGCGTGTTGCTTGGTGCAATGAACCAAGGGATTATCAATGTTTGTTTGATGTCCTCGGGGCAAGGCAAGGGGAATGGATAAATAGTTCATGGCTAATTAGTAATGGTTATGAAGGATTATGTAGGGCAATTGTTCATGATGATCGTTTTGGTAGTTGGGATAATTTCTTGATATTCATGAGGAAGGAAAATATGGGATATGAGATAATAAGAATTAAGAATCGTCATTTTAAGCAAAAAGATGGATATGTTGATGTGAATATAAAGATCACTAAGGGTGGTGATGATGATCTAGTAAAAGAGCTTCTAATAATCCAGCCAGAAATGGCGAATGCTAAAAATGGATTTGGAGGAGACAAAGGAATTGGTCACAATTTATACGAAGCACAAAGACAAGCTGAGATTTTAGAAAAAGCAGAAGGCTCTAATCCTTTCCGAAAAAGACGCATTGAGCGTGTTAGAGAAATCATGAAGAAGGTATATGAAGAAGCCTATAGACTGGATAATCTCTAAAGCGTTTCGCCTACTGAAGCTAACGCTGCAAATAATTCGTCTTTATGTTTCATTATCACAGCACTTTTTTTCCACGATTCTTCCATCTCTGCCAAACTGGATTCGTGTATTAGTTGCGTTGCTTTCTCTGCTAAGGCTATGTTTTCAGGTGTTCGCTCTTTGAATGGAAGCAATTCTTTATCCATATTTGTACTGTAGCAAAGAATAGAATAATTGTCAAAACGTAAGGTCGTAAGCATACTTATACATTGCCCCTTGCATAGATACCAATGGATTATTATGACCTAAAATCTTTCTTCCGAGATCGTTTATCGCATTGGCATATTGCAAATACCGTGCCCGTCGCTCTGGTAGAAAATACGAGATTGTCCGTATGTTATCAGAATTATCAGCTAGCTTGATCTTTACAGTCTCTTCACCACCCTCTTCTATTCTTTTAAGCACTATAGAATCGCTTTCTTTGCCGTGTGTGAGGCTTTGAACAAGGTCAGCTACATTGATGCCAAATTTGTGTGCAAGCTCTTCGTAGGTCGTCTCTGTGTCTTCTATGATGTCGTGAAGTATTCCTGCGATGATAGTCTTCTCATCACATCCTGCTTCCGTGAGTGACAATGCTACCCGTATCGGATGCAGGAATTTTGGAGTGTTATCAGTTCGCACCCCATTGGTTCTTTCAACCATGAATTGCAATGCCGATGCTATTGTGTGAGGGTTCATATTCTAAAAGGGTAAATCTGATACATTCGCGATCTTC
Organism: uncultured Candidatus Peribacteria bacterium; assembly: GCA_964645805.1. Taxonomy (GTDB): domain Bacteria; phylum Patescibacteriota; class Gracilibacteria; order Peribacterales; family Peribacteraceae; genus UBA2144. The sequence goes on from CAZYBL010000170.1 coordinate 1,792, forward strand.
TCAAAATCAATATCTATAGTAATCTCACTGTGGCTGTATCCCATGTCATCGGTGTAATGGTACATACTCATTTTATTATCAGTGAGAGCTTTTGTTGCCAACTCTTCTATCGTGTTGTTCTTTTCTCGCAGTGCATTCATACAATGGTTACATCTCTCGTAACCTGCACGATTTTTACACCAACACCCTTCCGGTCTTTCAAATTCTATTCTGACACGTATCCATCCTGTTGAGGTGCCTCTCCCACCTGTTACTGATATTTTACTGTCGGGATACTCTTTTTTTAGGGCTTCTTTTACAACTCCCGTTCGCGTCTTTTTTCCTTTCCTTTCTGCTTTTCTCTCTTCTTTGATTCTCTGCCAGTTCTCCATTCTTCTGATGGCTTCTTCTATTGCCTTTTCTCTGGCTTCCTCATCATTGTAATAATAGGCAATATGAGGATGGCTTGCTTTCGGTTTCCAAATTCTTAGATTTGGTTTTCCATTGTGTGGCAAGTACCCCTTTCTTAAGACACATTGCCTGAAAGGAGGAATTGTGTTGTC
>CAZYBL010000171.1:0-2308 GCA_964645805.1 uncultured Candidatus Peribacteria bacterium
GTAAGCTCAAAATAGCTTGTAATTCCTATATAGTAAAGTGCGCCGAATACTAGGGATCCTAAGAAGATCAGAAAACCGATTGTCTTGTCTTTGCCCATTCCGTCACCCCCTGACTACCCTATGGAAGAGGCTTTTAAATCTTTATCGAATCAGAGTTCCAACAGCTCAAACTTATCCGCTACCTCTTCCGCGTATCGCTCGCCTTTCGTAACGCCCAAAACCACCACAAGAACCCGAAGGAACTTCCTGCTCGCGTGCCTATAGGAATTCTCTAATTGCCCCCTCAACTTCCTTCTGTCCTTTGAATATTCCTTTGATGGCAATAAGTACTCTGAGGAACTTGTGATTCTTGTAAGCATTTAATGCGTATTGAACAATAACTGGACAGACTTTTCCGAGTATGTAGAGCTTAGTTTTCGAAGGAAATGCAGCATATATTGAATCTGCAATCTCGTCATACTGATTATTTTTAGAAAAATCCCTGATATCGCATAAGTCAACCTTATTGAGCGAATTGAGCATGGACCTAACTGCTCTTTTTGAATCTTTTGGGATTATGAAAAAGTCTATGAGGAAATCGATTGCATCTGAAAGCCCGTTTTTCTTGGACAATTCATCCATGTGTAAGTCCATGAATTCAAGAAGTAGACTAACGTCAAGTTCCTCTGGTGGTTTTTGATGCTCTTGTCCTATGGATAGTAACCACGTACAGGAATTTCCACATTTAGGATCGATGCAGCTCATATTGGCATCAAGATCAGAACCACACTTGTAGCAGACCGCCTTCTTGCCTTCAGTTAGGTAGTTAATTGTTGTAAGAGCCCTAACAAAATTTTCGTTATGGGAAAGCGCGTAATCACGAATTAACCCAGCACGAGGTAGTGCTTTATTGTTTTTACCACCGCGGAGTCTTTCGGATGCATAAGATTTGAATCCTTCTAAATCCGGTTCTTTGTCGCTAGGTAGATAACCATAAACCTCGACAGGGTCTAGTCTGTTAAGTGATGAGAGAAAAACCCTAATAGTCGCATATTCTACGTCGAGTCTTTTTGCGAGGTAGCTCTGGGCTTCCATTCTATTTTTTATGTGTTTTAAGTTAAACCGATGCGACACTCCTGCGAAAAAATCGAGGGTATCATCAACCCAGGTTAGCCGCTCTTTCCTCGTTTCATATATTTTATTAACAAGACGTATTGAGTATGGAACTTCCTCTCTGTGTGTTACAGCGAATTCGAATGTTTTAAGATACCATTTAGCCTTCTCTTTCTTCTCTTCATCAGATAGGTTTTCGTCTGCCCCATTCTTGAATTCCGGTTCTTCTTCCTGCACATCCTTCATCTTTTCTTTGATGTAATCGCACAACGCACGATCGCTTCTTGTACCTGCAGAGAGGCATAACTCTTCTACTACATTTCCATCGAGCCTGTTCAATGCTACGAGGCATGAGCAAACAGCCCCATGGGTCCCATTTATTTTATCCTCTCCTTTTTCCATAAGATAGGATGCGAGGGAATGAGGACCCCTAATTTTCCTATTTGATAGAACTGTACTATAATCGGCTGCGAGAGTAGAAAGTATGAAATTATGGTTGATGCCACGCGCTATGTAATTAATTACATCTACAGAATCCTGAAATTCCTTTCCATTTGAAATAGCAAAACTTAGTGTTTCTTGATAGAGAACTGGTGTTTTCAATTTACCTGGTTTGTCTGCCCTTGTGTCTCGGCCCATATTATTAAGTAGATGTGTTGCAAGTTCGGTATGATCATGAATTGGTATATCCTCACTTGTTAGTGGAGATAGAGAGGTGAGATAATAACGAACTTGATTTACTGTTGCCCGTGTTAGGTAGGTTTTTCCTCCGAAATATTTTGCAAGTTGTCTCAAACTGCCGCAATCAGTTAGTTTCTCGTGTTTCTTTTTCTTATCTTTTTTCTTTTCGCGCCGCTTTTTAATTGCCTCTTTGATTTCTTTTTTGTGCGTCCCTAATTGCATAAGCACATAGCCTACGTTAAGCCCAGAGGAGATGAGCTTTATTCTTGCAATAGCCTTCAGAAAGTATTCCGGTTTTGCAATAGCATATTGAAATGTTGTCTGGAACCCCTCTGGATTTCTCTTTCCCTCTAGCAAGTCAGTTTGTCTCGTATGAGGGGGTAATATAGAAAGAAGATAAAGTTCTAAGCTATGGTGGTCAAATCTATCCTTTTTAGGCATCATTGAAACAAGCTTGGAGACTTCTATGTTCTTCAGCGAATTTAAATAGGTCCTGACACCCCCCAACTTCCCTTCAAGTTTACCCCCCACTTTC
>CAZYBL010000172.1:0-2280 GCA_964645805.1 uncultured Candidatus Peribacteria bacterium
AGGTTGATTGATTTCTCGACCTTGACCATTCCATGGTCTGAATGGAGGAGGAAGGCTGTGTCTTTTGGAAGAAAGTCTTCTAGAAGGGCGTCGATTTTGTTTAGGTGAGCTTTCACTTCCTTGGAGTCTGGGCCGTACTTGTGGCCGAGGCCGTCCAGCTGGACGAGATATGTGAAGAGGACGTCGCGCTTCTTCTGGGATTTCTTTGCGAAGGCGATTGTCCGCTCATCATTGCTGAAGAGGTAGTGGCGGAAGTTCTTGAGCGGAAAGTCCTGTCCCTCCAGTTTTATCAGTCCTTTGATGTAGGAAAAAGAAAGGTTGTTGCTGCGGAAGTCGTCGAAGACTGTTGGGGTATTGAGGCAATTTTGATAGGTAATTGGATTTTTCATTCCAAGGTCGAAGTATCTCATGAGTTTTAGTGGGATACGGACTTTGCTCATGTCAGAAGTTCCGCTGAAGAAGTAGGAGATGAAGTCGATTCCATATTTGGTGGTTTTCTTGTCGAACTGTTTTAAGGGCGGAAGGAGTTTTGTCCATCTGAAGAGTGAGGTCTCTGGAGAGTAGCGGAAAATAGACCAGACATCGATTTCGTCTGGTTTTTTGCCTGTGAAAAAGCTTGCAAGGTACTGCTGGTAGCCTGCAACTGGCTCGAGACTTGAGAAAGAGTGCTCTTCTGCAAGGCTTTTCAGAAAAGGTGTGTGCTTGAGGTATTCTTCTTTGAAGCTGTCGATTAGTATCCAATTCAGTTTCATTGTTTCATTTCAACCAATCTTCTGGAAGAAGTATAATCTCCATGCGTCTGCATAAGCTTTTCGGAGCCTGTCAAAGGTCTCAAGATCTGGTTCTATCTCCATTTTTACTGGATAGACTGAATGGATTATTGAGTAGGCAGTTTTGAGGCTTTTCTGATCATATGTGTCAGCTGCATTTAGTAGATATGGGACTGCGGAGAGGAGATTAAGGCCTGGGTCGCGCCAGCCTAGGTAAAGAGGGAAGTGGAATTTCTTTCGGAAAAGGAGAATCCTGAGGAACCATTTTTTGCGAAGGTAAACCTGGGCAGGGAAGTTGAGAAGAGATCCAAGTGGATATCTTTTGAGATAGGGCTTGAAATAGGTTGCAGTTGTCTTTTTGTAAAAGTTTGTGAGGTCAGAATCGAAGAAGTGGCGAAGATAGACTTCTGCAACGGCAAGGGAGTAGAGTCTTGCTTCCTTCCATGTTTCAAGTAAATCAGGGTTTCCAAACTCTGGCTTGAGTTTGAGGTTTGTGTAGTACTCGATTTTGTTCATTAGCTCTGGATGAGTCTTGCTGATTTCAGTATTCTTGAAGACTTTTTTCAGGGCCTGCATACGACCGAGATAGGTTGGCTCGAAGATATTATTCATCATGCACAGGGCGGTACAGCAGGCAAGATAGGTCTTTGAAATGTCATAAAGGAGGGTTTCTCTCTTCCAGTCAGGTATTTTTTCTCCTTTCACCACATCTACAGGGAACCACTCAATCAGGTGGGACATTCTTGTGAATAGGAAGCGGAGTGCTTCACTTGGGGGGAGGTCCTCTTTTTTGATTTTTATTAGGTTGCGATAGTCCTTTCCGTAGGCAAGGATCGAAGCGTGCTTCATCTCATAATACTTAATCATGGGCGCGAGTTTGGGGAGCTTTTTGATTGAAAGTGGGCGCACATCAAAGTAGAATGATTTTTTAGAGTGCTCATGCAGGGAATATCCGGAGGAGCCGAGCTTACCCTCGATTTTTTTCGCGGTTGTGTTTAGAGTCTTTTCGTTTATTTTTTTGGATGTGAGGACGTAAACATCGTAATCATTTATCGGGACAATCTTATTTCCTTCAATTCTTACGCTTCCCTCACCACGGCCGAAGCCGCCGACAATGACAACTGATTCAACACCGGGAATCTTTTTCAACTCATCAACAGCAATATCAATGTGCTTCTGAATTTGCTGGTCAATAGCATTTCCGTACTGAGTGTATTTTCCCATTACTTCTTTCCTATTTCTTCTCCTTTTCTTTAGTTGGTTTTGAAATTCCTTTGATCTTTATAGCATTAGCCGGGCACACATCGTAGCATCTCATGCAGCGGATGTATCGGCACTTCTTGTAATCTAAAACCCCGTTATTGATGTCGAATGCGTTTACTGGGCAGACAGCTTCGCACTTCATACATTTTGTACAGGCGGACATGTCAAGGAATGGGCGGGTGCCGATTTTTGTTATTATTTTTGGAATTATTGTTGAACGAGTTATTTTTGCCTCTGCCTCGAACAA
>CAZYBL010000173.1:0-2227 GCA_964645805.1 uncultured Candidatus Peribacteria bacterium
AAGCTGCGGAGCTTGCAGCCTCCTTGGGGAAACCTCAGACAGGCGGAAGCGACGCCCACTTCGGATTTGAAATCGGGAACGGCTGGACAGAGCTGAAAGGGACAGAGCTGAATGGGGACGACATAAGAAAGGAGCTTCTGAAAGGCAAGGGGACGGTTGGCGGAAAGTTAACACCACCATTTGTGAGGCCTCTGAGCAGGGCTGCAAAAATACTTAAAAAGAAAAGGATTGGTAGTTAGCAATGGTCTTGAATGATTACCGTCCAAGGGCAGACAAATATCTAGTACCGCTAGCTACGCGTTTCAAGCATGTGAGTCCGAATACTTTCTCATGGCTCGCACTTCTGGCCGCAGTTGTTGCAGCCTTTTTCTTCTGGCAGAATATCCTAATCGTTGCCTTTGTGTTCCTCTTCCTAAATTCACTCTTTGACGCCCTGGATGGAAAGGTTGCGAGGCTCACAAACAACCTTACGAAGCAGGGAGATTTTCTTGACCATGTAATAGACCGCTATGCAGATGTCATCATACTTGTTGGGATTGGATACAGTCCGCACAGCACACCCTTTATTGCCGCAGTTGCAATAATCGGTGTTCTCTTGACTTCCTATATGGGGACCCAGGTGCAGGCAAGCGGTGCCAAGCGAGACTATGGCGGCATAATGGGGCGCGCAGACAGACTGATGTTTTTGATGCTCGCTGTCTTTTTCCAAAGCATCTTCCAGATTCTTGAATTCTTCGGGTTGCTGACCTTCACGATACCGCTTCTGTTTTGGGTGATGGTTGTTTTCGCAATCCTTCACCACTTTGCAGCAGTCCAGAGGTTCTACAGAGCCTGGAAGACACTGGGAGGTTCATAAATGCAATTGAAAGAGATAATGAGGACTAATGTACTGGTTGTGAATAAAGGGGAGACTGTACTTCAAGCAGTTGAGATGATGGTCGAGTATAACGTAAACAATGTTCTTGTACTCGATGATGCGTCTGCAGTTGGGATAATCACCGAGACCGACGTCCTAAAGAAAGTGGTTGCACCCCAGAAAGACGCAAAAATCCTCAAAGTTGAGGACATCATGAGCGAACCTTTGATCACAGCCCCTCCGGAGATGCCAGTAGAGGACGCCTGTGAGATCATGACGGAACATAGAATCAAAAAACTGCCTGTAATTGAAAAGGGCCGCCTTGTTGGAATTGTATCCGCACCAGAGATAATTGCAAACGAACCAAAGCACTTCGAGCACCTTGCAGACCTAATTCTCAAGCCAACTGAAGTTTTGGGCGGCTGAACACAAGAATTAAAACGCTGAATAGCTGTATGGAGAACTGTACATACTCCAGTAGTCTAGCATATATTTAAATATAAGATATGCAATAATATACTTATGCGTGTGGTCTTTGAAGAAAACAAACAGCGAGAATTTTTGCAACGAATCCTGCATGAACAACAATTAACTAGATTGGACCTAGCATGTATATTGGGGATATCTCCTAACACACTAGAAAATTGGCTATATGAATTGAATACTTTACCAAAAAATATTTTTGAAGAACTACTTAATCGATTTTCACCGAATTTAGATGGTATCAATCTAAAGGTTATTGAAGACTCGTGGGGACAATCTAAGGGGGGGAAATCAAGTATTCAAAAAATAATCCAGAAATATGGAAAAGAAGAGATAACTAGAAGACAAAGACAAGGGGGCACAATTACAGGTAACAGGAATAAACAGAAATTCTTTGTCCCAATAATAGAAAATTCTGCTTTTTTCGAGTTTTTAGGAATTCTATTTGGTGATGGGTGGTTAGAACAGTATACCTATCGAGGGCGAAACAGACATAGAATAGGGATTGCCTTTAACAGTAATTGTAAAAGTTACATTCAATTTGTCAAAAAACAAATCATTAGTATTGCTGATAGAAGTGTCACACCTAGGAATAAAAAAAGAGAGAATGTTACTTATCTATGTTTCCAATGCAGGTCGCTCTTCGAACATTTGCTTGATAAGTATGGATTTCCAATTGGAAAAAAGAAGGGCAAGTTAGAGATTAATGATAGAATACGTGCATTAAAGTTTGATTACCAAAAAGATTTTTTAAGAGGTTTATTCGATACCGATGGAATGTTATACTTTCAAAAAAGGAAAGGGAAGTATGATTATCCGATTTTTGGCATATCTTCTGGTAGTAGAAAATTATTAGAAGGCATAAGTGAACTTTTACAACCTTTAAAT
>CAZYBL010000174.1:0-2211 GCA_964645805.1 uncultured Candidatus Peribacteria bacterium
TGTCCCTTATCGTGAAGCTAATCTTGTAGCTGCTCTTGTCGTTTGATTCCACAATCTCACGGGTCGTAGTGCCCCACTTCCCATTAGGCGCATAATCTGCCTTTGCAAAGGTATATACGCCGCCTGCGTCCTCCTCTCGGTCGTAAACAAAGAGTGCTATCTGGTCTATATCTGGATTTTTCGTAACCTCATCGTTAACTAGCTTTGTGACTGTGGCCTTGAGCTCGTCCTTGGTTATGTCACTTGGGACAACTATACGATATTCATACCTAACATCTGTTTTGCCCCCTATCATAATACTCAAGTCGTCCTTTTTTTTAATGTCATAGTCTCTAACAAGTGCAGAATCAACCGGGAGGAGTTCAGGGGTAGATTTTGGTTCCGGCTCGGGCTCCGGCGCCCGCTCCGCTGGTTCTTGAGCTTCAACATTTTCTTTCTCAAAAACAGTCGCTATCTGGCTATCAGACTCAGCCGTTGTCGTATCACCACCAGACGAAAATAATGAAACAATTCCACATCCGAATAATAGTAGTATTACTATTCCAAGTAACAGTATTTTTTTCGTCTTAATCCCCCCTTATCCAATCAAAGACTCCCATCTTAGACTGGTATACCTTACCTTTCTTTATAAATTTTTTGATAAGTCGTCGATAAGTCGTTAATGACTATCAAAAAAACCATGGAAAACCATCCAAATCTTCATGGATTACAAAATAATCAGCTTCCTTCTCAGAGGTAGCAGAAGGCGAAGAATCTTGAAGGCGTTGACCCGGCCAAAGATACCGAAGGCCATAGCAAGGGAGTGTCGCACGAGTATATCTAATGTCAGCATCACTTTAGCCGAGCTGAAGTCTAGGAATCTCATAAGGTGTAAAACTCCAGATGCCCATTCTTTCAAGTTCTATGAAATAACAAAAAAGGGGAAAGAGGCAATCCGTGAAATAGAGGGATTTATGGAGACTGAAGAGCAGGACTCGAGTAATCATTAGAACCGTTAAGTACGACAGAAAAGATTTCTAACGTAGTGAATAAGCCCTATTCGTGTGCTGTTTGCCGGGCGAACACATACATTTGGAAGAATTAATAAATTGACAAGAGTGGGAAAGAGAATATTCGATATTTTGAAAGACGAATAAGGTACTATTGATGTCAGAATATGCGCCGATGTGTTACGTAAGTGCTGCCCGGCAGCACGTACTGTTTGATAATAGTATTTGGAGTCACCCTGGCCCAGAATATGCAGACTGCGCCTTCGCAGCAGAACTATTCTGGGCTGAATAGGCTCGCCTTCGCTCAAGCGCTTTGTTGATGCGCTCAAAGACCTCATTCATGTCAAGTGTGCCTTGTTCTTTGGTATTGAAGCCCGCCTCAATCTTAAGTCTGGAGAATTCCATTAGCAATTTCTGAAACTGGACGATAGCCGTGAAATCGTTGCTTGTCTCCACAAGAAAGGACATCCTAACAAAATTCTTTATTATCTCAGATAGGATGCCCTCAAAGTCCTTTGTTTTTAGGTTAGTCATGAGCGTTTTCAATGCTTGTATTTCAATCCGGCATCTTCCGCCCTTTTGGAAATAGGGGCATGTACTGACATATTCGCAACTCACACATCGCTTAACCCGTGCCTTCTTTGCATATCGACCGTGCCGAAGGTTTCTAAGCGAATTGGCGCTTGCTTTTGTTTCCGTAACCCGGCGGCCGCCCCTGCTTCGTTCTTCAGTAGTCAATTGATGTGGAAATTGTCCCATTTGCTCACTTGGCTCCACTGTTGGTTTCAGATTGACACTCGGGTGTGGCGGTTGCTATAATGAACTCATCGGCCTGAACAACCCCTCTTATTCGCTTGACATGGAGGTTGCCGAGCCAGGATTCTAACTGTCCGATTCTTCTCGATAAGGAATCTATCTTGCTAATGATTACCTTGGCATTATTTTCGACAGCCAACCCATCGATGAAATTCTTTGCGGCGAGTTCATCGTAGAACTCAACACAGCCTCGCTTGGGATAAACACATTTGAACCTCTCACTGTGGATTGTCTTGCCCTCCACAATGCCCCGAATCCTGGAGTTGAATATTTTTATTTCTCTGTGAATGACTTCAGGGTTATCAAAATCAAGCTTGATTCCATAGTCCTGAGCGAATCTCTGCGCATTTTGCCGGATTATTTCAAAAGTGACAATTTTTCCGGTGTCCAATTCACGAGAACTGCT
>CAZYBL010000175.1:0-2198 GCA_964645805.1 uncultured Candidatus Peribacteria bacterium
TTATAGTTTCAACCAATATCACAGAGTTTGTTGTCAACAACCAGACAGACAACCTGATGACCCACATAGAGAATGGTTATTATAATGCATCAGACAAAGCACCTAGCTTTATAATGAGATTCGAAGGGGACTTGTCAAGCGACGCCAACGGTATAGAAAACCTGGTGGATATAAGTTTTCTAGAAGACCAAGAAGACATCGTTATTGACTACACTAGAAGCGTGGATGACTACATCTATTTTGGCAACCAGACAACAAGCAACAAGTGCAACGAGCAGAACATGCCGTCATGGTTCAAGATAGATGAGGAACACATAAATGATTATGAGATTAATGAGTTGAACTATACTAATTGTTAAAGATGATAACAAATCTTACTAAAGACAATATCTTGGCAGGAGAAAGTAAGGTTTATTCTTCAACTCTTTCTCAAGCAATTGGTTTAATGTTTTCCAAAAAAAGAAAAGATTTCGGATTAGTATTAATATTCAAAAAAGATAAAATTATATCACTTCATATGTTCTTTGTTTTTTATCCAATAGACGTTCTTTTTCTAGACTCTGAAAAGAGAGTTGTTGAAATGAAGGAAAACTTCAAACCATTCACAGATTATACATCAAAGAAAAGAGTTAAATATGTGGTTGAATTACCAAGCAAGACTATAAGTGAAACAAACACTTCACTGAATGATATCATAAGTTTTTAAAATGATTGTTGGATTGGACCTTGCAGGAAGCGAACAGAGAGTCACAGGCTTTTGCCTGATAGGAGAGGAAATAGAAGAAGTCTCTGAACTAAAGACTAATGATGAGATAGTTAGCAAGGTAGAGGAAGTAAAACCAGATCTTGTGGCTATAGATTCTCCTCTTAACTTTCCGAAAAAAGGAAGCTGGCGAAAAGCAGAGTATGAGATGAACAAGAGAAGGATAAAGTTCTTCCCGCCAAAAGGATTGATTGCCATGGAGAAACTAGTAGCGAGAGCCATGGCCTTGAGAGACTTATTTCAAAGCAAAGGTATCCTAGTAATAGAAGTTTATCCTGGAGCTTTCTATGACATCATGAGGATTCCAAGAAAAAACAACTACTTAGAGCTAAAAAGATTACTGAAGTTTTATGATCTGGTTCTTGATAGGAGAGAGTACTCACAAGACGAGTTAGATGCAGTAGCATCAGCATTTGTTGGACGCTTATTCTTAGAAGCAAAAGTCGAATTCCTCGGAGATGAAGAGGAAGGGCAGATAGTTGTGCCGAAAGTCAAGTAAGAACTCTTTAAAACATACCTATGTCATCATCTGTTAAACCTTCAAATCCGCTTCCGTCATATAATTCTATATCTCCAATGTAAATTCTTTCTTTTTTAAGAATTGGGAACGCATACAAAAGCCTTTCTTTTAAGGTAACCAGTCTGCACTTTAATGGTTCAGAACATATATAGTGTGCAACACTGCGATGGTGTCCTGCATCAATACGGTCAGGATTCTTTGGATCAGGAAGTTTAACAAGATGATAAGTGCTGTTATTAATTTTAAGAACAGATACAGGAGGAAACTCAACATCTTCCAATATTGAGTTGATCATTTCATCAATATACAAATCATTCACTCCATGTTCAAATCCATAGAGGTCGACTTTGTTTAAATCTAGGAAAACTATTTTATCCCCCATAACTGTTAGTATCTTAGGATTATATTAATACTTTTGCACTGGACATATACGCGTAGGGTATATAAAGGACTAATGCCATTTCTATATTAGAGCTCGGTGGTAAAGGTAAACTCTCGCAAAACACCCCGTGCACTGAAGGAGATAACCTTTATGGTCTATTCTTCATTATACTTCTTAAAAACCTTTACCGCCACGTTTTTATAGAAATCTTTTTAAACTATAATACCAAACGATTTTTTAATGGTTATTAAAGACATAGAAACAGGTGTTGACAGACTTGTTTCTCTCATTGCAAATAAAAAGAGCGTTGATTTAGACGCTGCTGCAAAGGAATTAGGTGTTTCTGAATCAGTTGTTAGAGAATGGGCTGAATTCTTAGAAGAGGAAGGTATTATAAGCATAGAATACGGTTTGTCAAAGGTAACTCTATTAGAGAAGAAACTGACAAAGAAAGAAGCCGAGTCAAAGATTAAGGAATACCACTCTAAGAAAGACGCTTTTGTGAGTAAAGTTGAGTCAACCTTAAATGCCTT
>CAZYBL010000176.1:0-2189 GCA_964645805.1 uncultured Candidatus Peribacteria bacterium
TCGTAGTTGTAATTATCAAAAGTACAAGTGCTTTCTGACTCTTGATTTGTTGAATCAATTCGAAGTATGAATTTATCGGATTTACCTTCAATCTTAATATCACAATTCTGTTCTACTGTATCTGGTTGTGATTCTGTTGACTGTGGAAACGTGAAGATTTTCACGGAAGCATCACCATGCGTGGTTTTTATCAAAGACATTCCATGCAGAGTTGCATTAAGCACCACTTGACTATCTGTGACATCAATGATTGACGCATCCCCATACAAAATATCAAAACTGTCTTCATCGAATTGGCACTCTTCTGTTATTGAACCATCTCCTCCCAAAATAGTTACAACAATGTCATTTCCTCTGGGCTTGGTAATACTAGTGCAATAACCTGATGCATACGTGATTGGGTTGTATGTTATTTTTTTCTGAAAAACAGGACTACATTCATCTGAAATATCTGCATCATCCGTATGGGTTTTTGCAGGACAGAAAGCGAAGTCGAAGATGAATCTTTCACCCTGCCCACCTAATTCGAATATGTGCTTACCAAAACCAGGGATGTTCACCTGTATTCCCCGTTTTTTATCCATATCATCCAGTCTTGCTCCGTGCTTAAGAATTTCATCGCTTTCCTCTCTATACATTCTCCATCTTGTTGACACTTTTCCCTGCAGCGGTTCTGATGGTGTGATAGTCATTACATCAAAACCCTGAACCATTCTTATTTCTGGAAATGTGTATGTTGCTCGTACATTTGTTGCTCCCAAAATGCAAAATATAATTACTCCAAGGCCTACTGTTAATTTGTAAAAATGCAGAGGTATGTACCTTATCTTTTGAAGAATACTTGGTCTATCACTTTCTATTGAAACTGTGTTTAAGACATTGGGGGTCAGAGGATTTGACATATTACGAAATTTATGATTACATCATAATATTATGAGATCCATCTCGTCAAGCAAAAGACAAGAATACGACGCTCAGATTGTTGCTACAGTGAGTGATCTGTCTATCAATGATGGAACTCTTTGCTCCGATATTCGCTACAGAGGTCGCAATGAAGAAGATAGTCGAGTGATAAAGAATGGATTAGCAATTGGTGCAATCGCTGCATACCACAAGTTTGATGATCTCACAAAGAGAGGAAGAGTAATGGTTGACAGAGAGACTCTACGATACATCGACAAGGCTGCGGTTTGGGCTACCGAGCATATTGGTGAAACAATTATTAGTGATGTTTTGGACAAACGAGCGCAAATGATATTACTCGTTAATTCAGGAGGAGGAGCGAGCCGCCCAGCAGAGTGCATAGTATCTCTTATGGAATGGATAAAATCACAAGGTGGAAGCATCCATGCATTCTCAAGTTCACGTGCTAGTAGTGCAGCACTAAATATATTTGGTGGTGCTAGTGCTTTCTCTTACAGTGACAATAAAGATAGTGAATTCATTGATCAATTTCCTGGTGTGCCAAACGAGAGGGTGGCCCTTGCAGACACAACTTTTTTGGAGCATGAGGGATTTGGTGGCAAGCCTGAGTATGAACTTCCAGATCATGATGATGCCACCAGAAGAAGATTGCGAGAATTAGAGCAATCTGGTGATGTAACTAAGAGAAATTTAATACGAGAACTCCTCCGCAACACACTTGAACAAAGACAAGTCGATCAAGTAATCAATAGAATTGATGCTGCTAGGGCAGATGCATCTAATACACTAAGTAGTGCATGTTTTTGTGGAAGCGATCTACCAGGTTTTGTGACATCTTTTTGTTCTTCATTTGAAGAAATGAAATCTAAGATTGAAGAGGTGACGGGAGAAGAGATCGGCCCAGCCGATTGGAGGACTGATCCTATTGCTAAATTTGTTGCATTCTCTCTTATTGAGGAGAAACTACGTAGCAAGGGGCACGCTGATGCTGCATTGGATATTGATAGCAAAAGTACCCTACGACTTTTAAATGTTCCAGATGAAGATGCGGCAGAACTTATAGACAAAGTGGTAAAACCAGTATTGGGCTTACAATAACACAGGGAAGGAGACACGATTGAATCTTGTATATTTGTTTATGTTTTGTATGTTTTTCCCCTCCCTCGAAAAAGAAAACGGTAACGAGTCACATTCACCTATTTATATACGTACGAAAAGAAAAGCTACGGGACACCTTGAAACTCGGGAAAAATCTACATCGGCCA
>CAZYBL010000177.1:0-2176 GCA_964645805.1 uncultured Candidatus Peribacteria bacterium
CTTCAAATAGAAAAGCCGGTGGATTTGCGCGATGAAATGCCGGATCTTGAGGATGATATGTGGAGACAGTTTGATGTATTCCCAACAAGAGACCAAGAAATTGACTTAGCTGCCTTCAAAGGCGGTGCTTCTCGCAAAGCACTTAAGAGATATCACCTTCAATTAGTAAGAGATGGAAAAAGACCTGATGTACAAGTTAATGAAGAAACGCTTGAGAGAATGCTGGATGCGGAAGAACCTATCGCAGATCATGACATTATACTGGCAGAAAACACTCCAAATCCTGTACAGGTTGCCAAGGATATGGGAGCAGATGTAGATGGTGTTGAGTTTATGAAAGAAATCAGATTCCCTCACATAAATCAATTTATGGGAACCAGAGATCTGGCTAGCAATAGAGCCTTGCTCACCAGGAATAAGCTTTATTATTGCACTACGGGGCTTGACGCATTAGACAGGGGTGAAGCTGTATCTGCTATGGGTCCAACTCCCGGCATTTTTGGACGCGAAGCATTTATTGTTAATGGCAGGAAGTATTACGCGGCAAACACATTTTATCGTCTTGTAAGAACTGTATGCGAAGGAAAACACACACACTTCAATGCTCCGCAATATAATTTTGATAATATTCCATTGGGGAGATATTGGAATGTTCTTATCAGGGGCTGGCTAAAGAAAGACGACTGTTTCGAGAATATGGCCAAAGCATATTCATGCGCGAAACAGATGGGTGTTACAGATGCCCAAACTCCTTTCGAGTTTTGGGAAGGCTTAGTCAATGAATATCCCGACTTCGATTACTCACCGGATAATACTCCGGAAAATATAGCGCGCTGGATAGTTCAAAAATACATTACATTTGTTGAAAAAAGATTGCGCAGGACGTTTGGGCTAAGAAGCGAGATTGATCACTTTACAAGTACCGATGACACTATGGTCCGTGTTGAGCCAGGTAAGGAAGAAGTGCCACAAGAACAAATGGAAGAATTAGCTAAGCTAAGCATTCCTTTGCCGATCAAACTTGCTCAGCTTGCAGTCAGACATGCAAAGGAGTTGGAGGATAGAGAAGATGATTATGGCCATGATAGGAGGAGGAGGAGGAGGAGGAGATGGTAATTTTGGCAATTATCGCCTTTTCGATTCACCACGTGTATACTCCCACCCCACTTCCTTTTTTAATATGAAAAGAATTCTTGCTATATCAATGTTTCTGGCGCTAGCTGCCTGTTCATCCCCTTCGAATCAGGATTCCCTGGGAGAAACGAAGGCTAAGGGAATTGCAGAAAAGCACATAGAGTCGTCTCAAGAATATATTGATAATGAGGGATCTAAGTTGATTCATCTAAAAACTATGCAAAGCAATTGTCCCGATTGCTGGCTTTTGATCTTTGTTTTCGATATCCCCTCTGGAAAAGGAACAGCGAGTATCACAATCGAAAATGGGGAAGTGTTGCAGGATCAATTTGATTTTGTAGACACTACACAAATAGACATAACATCTTTTATGAATAATTTCGCAGTTGCTACGGATTTGATGCCGGGGAAATTTAATGATGTAATTGTTTCCTGGAACACGGCAAACGGTACTCTTTCCTTCCACGGAAAAGGATTTGGCTTTGGAGCAGAAATGCAATCGGAAGAGGCACTTAATTTCCATAACAAAGTTCTCGACTATCTTAAAGACAAAGGCTTCCAAACCGATCCACAAAATGCGACCTCGGGATCCCCGGAATATGATGAAAAGAGATCCAGAAAAGACAACATCATTTGCAATGTTATCAGGCGGGATATTCCCGAAAAAGCAGGCACAGATATCTCTGTTAACTGCGCCGATGAGAATGCAACTAAAATTAAAATCAAAATTGGTGAAGAATTTATGATCAAACTAAAAGGCAACCCTACGACAGGTTTCCTATGGGCCGCAGAATACGATCCTGAATATCTGGAACTTATTGATGATAGTTACAATCAGTACCAAGCTCCTGATTTAGTCGGAGCAGGCGGTGTATTTAGCTTCAAATTGAAAGCTATAAAAGAGGGTGTATCCAGCCTTGCATTCACTTATTCACGACCGTGGGAGAGCATGCCTCCGTTGGAGCTGAGAGAATATCACGAAACTAATATCAATTAGTATCTTTAGATTTAACAATCAACATACAACACCCCCCGGCAAGCC
>CAZYBL010000178.1:0-2150 GCA_964645805.1 uncultured Candidatus Peribacteria bacterium
CTCCTCCGATCTCAAAGAAATAGTCAGTTCTGAAGAAGTAAATACTTTTCAATAGAACATGAGAGGGGGCTAATAATGAAAAACTTTTTTTTAAAAAGCCCCCTTCTTCTTGGTAAGCCCCTCTCCTGGGCAATTCCAGAATAAAATAAATTCATTCAGATTCTTGAAATCTAAAACAGAGCAGGAGAGGGGTTTGGGGTGAGGTCAGCAGGAGAAGGGGGTTGGGGGATGAGGTCAGCTGTTGTTTTTACAATAAACAACCAAACTCGGTCCCAACATCTTTGCTTCAAACAATCTGATAAATCCCCACTGAACACCTTCCCAAAGGAACATTCTTTCGGAGGAGCTGGATGAAGTGGCTTCGAAGCATGTTTGCCATGTGTGATCCAGCTCGTGCTTATCTCTTACTGTAATTATGTGCTTGATGTCACTTTCACTTTCAAACTGATAACGGTCATTTGGAATACTCAAAAAGTAAGGAGGAAGATCTGTGCCAACCGGACCTTCTGTTCCATTGATAAAATTGCTCGCAGACTCATATGTGTTTGGAGAAAATCCAAGGTATGCGAATTTGGCAAACATCAATGTAATTAAAATCAGCAATCCAATTTTTATTGCTTTGTGAGATGCATCGAGTGCAGAGGCTCCAATTAGAGCCAGCATTGGCATCGCAATCACAAAGTATCTTTCCTTCGTTCCTCCTCCGTATATGCTAAAGACGATATAATAAGCTGCTACAAATAACAGGACGGGGATTATTTTGCGTGTGAGTGAATCTTTTTTTCTAATCAAACGAATAATTCCCCACAAAGCAAAGATTAATAAAATAGGTTCACTTCCAACCATTGAACGGAGCATTTTTGGAAATCCAGAAAAATTCCATACATTTCCTGCATCATGTCCCAGGTCAAATCCTACTTCGCCCGAACCTCCGCCAAAGAATTTTCCAAGCAAGAATGTATAGCCGATCAAAGGTGAAAGTGCGAGGAAGAAAATCGTCCACATTCCGCATTTAATCCAGGTTTTTAGGCTCTTTAGATCCCCGTAAACGTAACCCCATATTGGGAATATAAATACGAATATTCCGTTTTGTAGCGTGCAGAAAGCTGCAAGAGCAGGAGCGTATGCGAGGATAATATTCAGATAAGTTTTTCTTTCACTTAATCTTAACGAGAAGAAAAGTGAGAGCATTGCCCAGAATGCAACCAGTGCATGTGGGCGGATTGCAGTTGCAAACATGAAGAACAACTGGCTGGTCATAAGAAGCATCGCAGCACATAAGAAATATGATCTGGAGATCGAGTATTTTTTAATAATCAAAAAAGTTCCCAATGCAAATAACACTGACATTAATCTTCCAAAATAGTGTGCTAGCAAAATTGGATGTACATTGATGACTGATTTAACTATTTCATACGGGACTGTGTAAGTCAGGGTGTAAAAGAACGGATATTTACGGACCATGAGGAAGTACTCAGAGAGAGTTCCATTCTTGAATGCGTTAATAAATTCAATTGAGTAATAGATAACTTGATTATCAGACTGAGGATTTAGTTTGATTGCGTGGAAGTAGAAAGCTGCGAGTGCGATTAAATAGGAGGCGATTGCAATTATTAGAAGCAATTTTGGATAATTGGCTTTTGTAACTTCGTTTAGTTGCATTAACTAGAAGTGTAAAGTTAATAGTGAATAGTGAATAGTTATTTTTTCGATTTTGATGTTTTAATTATGGCAGTTAATAATTTAATTAGCTCGTTAACGTCTGCTAATAATTTTGTTACTTGTGATTTCTTGGTTGTTCCACTCTTGTTGATTAACAACAGCCAATATCTTGTTTCGCGTGCTTCTTTGAGTGCGATATGCATCTTGTGGACAAAATCTGCTTTGCTTTCTGCATACTGGGCCTCCTGAATATTTGCACCAATACTTGTGCCAGATTTGAGTAGCTGTTTGCTTATTACATAAGCTCTCTTTTTATTTAAATGCTCGCAGAATTCTATGAGAGCAAGTGAAAAATCGAAGGATTTTGCCTCAGCTGGGCCTTTTTCTTGCATAGCGGGTCAGTATACATAAAAAAAGCACTTTTCACTATTAATAGTCTTCTCTCACCGAAAACGAGCCTGAGCAGCTATTCCCTTTCTCACCGAAGA
>CAZYBL010000179.1:0-2128 GCA_964645805.1 uncultured Candidatus Peribacteria bacterium
GTGGGCAGCCAAAAAAGAAACATAAACAGAGTGCTCAAATATTTCGTTTAACGTTCCGGCTTATGTGAAGTACGGCAATGTTACAATTTGGCGCGTCAGCGCCTTAACATTGCCGGATTTGGGTGAGCTTTGGCGACTTCCGCTGAAGCTGCGACAAGGAGCCAAAGCGCCTGCCGGCCGTAGTCCGTCGCAAGCGGACGCAGGCTGGAGCCACATAAGCCGTGTTGTCGGATCGTCACTTTTCTCCCGAGTTTCTTAAGTTTCAAGCGTAGCTTTTTATTTTTGCGGGGGGTGGGGTGTCTAGCGTGAAATAGCGTATTTACCATAACTATGTTATAATATACTTATGAGTGAACGTGTTAATCCTGCTGAACAGTACAATAGTAACTACTATCAGCGTACGGTAGAAATTGAACGACCGTGCATACAAGATTGCACTGCTGATGAGCTATATGAAGCAGAAACAGACTATGCCTTTGCTATGGCAAATGTAAATTTAACAGAAGGAGATCATGTTCTCGATCTAGCAAGTGGTACAGCAAAACACATGGCAAAAATGCGTGGCCGTTTACCTGGTGTATATATTGAAGGCGTAGAGAAAGGAGAGAAGCTTGCAGAAATTGCCAACAATCAAACGCTCAAAGGCATCCAGGAAGATACCCGTGCAAAACTGGTTGTGCATGTTGGCGATATGGCAGATATTCCAGCTGCACTGCCGAATCCTAATACAAAATACAAACTTATCACCTGTTTAGGGTATTCATTTTGTTACCTCAATAAACAGCAAAGAGAACAAGCATTTCGACAGATGTGCTCACTACTAGAGCCTGGCGGAAAAATTGTTATTCAGTCTCGGGAAGTAGACTTACAGTTGCGTGCAGAATCTGGTAGGGAGAATGCTATAACCAGCATACAAAAGAGAGGAGAGGAATGTTGGCTTCTAGCGGATGAACAACAAGGTGACGGATACTATTTGTATGGTGGAGATACTCCGCATCCTGATCCATCGAATCCAGACGATTATGAAGAAATAGCAGGAGATGATGGACGCAGAAGGTACAGAGAGAAGGCAACAGGTATTCCGTACAATACATTTGGTCGAGCATATATTCCCAATTTGCAGAACATGAATGACGAACACGATCTTGGGTTAGCGACTACAAACGATTTTGGTCATGAGAAGTACAAAGACAAAGCAATAGAGGAAATACAGGTTGCAGGCTTTGCCGATGTACGGTTTGAAAAAAGCAAGGAGCATTTTGGTGATCATCGGCTTACGTGCTTGGTGGCTACAAAACCCTACGCAGTTTACGATAGTACACCCATTACAGATCAATCAGTGTTTCGTTCTATAGAATACTGGCGCGAATAAATACAAAAGGGGGGACGCAAAAATAAAAAGCGAAGCGGAACGAAGAAACGAGGGAGAAAAGTTATGTCCGACAACGTTTCGGCTTATGTGAAGTGCAAGGCAGTATAATGTTTCTGCGGAGCAAAGCGGAGCAGGAGACTGCCGAAGCATTTGGGCGAAGGCTGGCGATCTCCTCTAAAATCTCAAACGGAGCCAGTCTGAGCCACATAAGCCGTGTTAGGCGACCGTAACAAAAATCACACCTTGTTCTTTGCTGGCAATTTGTTCGTTTGCTGAAGAAAGTCGATCAGATTGGGGATGGCAGAATCGATGTAATCCACCATCTTATTCATGCCGATAGATGCAACAGTGACCGAGGTTTTTTCGCCGTTGCAGATTTCGTTGAATAAAAAGGATTGTGCACCGAATTGATCTTCAATCCATTGCTTATGCGTTGTGTCCATTGTGATTATGAAGTCAGATTTTGATACAAGATCTTCATTAAGTCGGGTTCGTTGATGAGCGAATGGATCAATTCCTCGGTCTTGAAGAATGCGAAAATGGCTCATTTCAAAATTGCTGATGTCGCTATCGGCATTCGTACCGGCAGACAAAACCTCAATATCATCGATGTTGTGTTTAGTCAGGTAGTCTTTTAGAAGCAATTCCGCAACGAGACTTCTTCCAATGTTATCGGTGCAAACGAACAATATGATCATCTGATTCAACATTCCTTCGAGAATCCGCCTGCGTAAGCTGGCGGAGGAAGAGTTTCCG
>CAZYBL010000180.1:0-2060 GCA_964645805.1 uncultured Candidatus Peribacteria bacterium
CTTTTCTTCTCCAGGGATACCTAAGCTGAGAGGTGTTTTTCCAAAAGCTAGTATTATTACTCGTGCATCATAGGTTTCTCCGCTTGTCACACCAACTCTGAAGGTTTTGTCTTTTTTCTTGTCTATATTTTTGACTTTACCTGTGATCATCTCAGCCCCCCACTTCATAGCTTGGGCTTGGAATTTCATCATCAGCTCGTAACCGTTTATACCGTCAAAACCAGGATAGTTCTCTATGTTGCTAGGGATAGATGTTTGTCCTCCCACATCCATGCTTATTATAAGGGTTTTCAGGTTTTTTCTTCCAGTGTAGATTCCTGCTGTCATGCCAGCAGCTCCCCCACCAACTATTATGACATCATACATCATTAATCACCTTTTTTTATATAACCTCTGAGTTCTAATACCTTAATCATCCTTCTTACAGCATAGATATAAGCAGCTGTTCCAAAGTCAACCTTGAATTCCTTGGAGGCAGAGTAAACATTGTCAAATGCAGAGCACATCTTGTCCTTTAGTTTTTTCAGGATTTCTTCTTCACTCCAGAAGTAGCCAATATTGTTCTGCACCCATTCAAAGTAGCTGACTGCAACACCTCCTGAATTTGCCAGAATGTCAGGTATTGATATCTGTCCTTTCTTGTAAAGAGTTGCTCTAGCCTCTGCAGACACTGGTCCATTTGCTAACTCCAAGATTACTTTTGCTTTTATTTTATTAACATTATCCTTTGTGATTACTTCCTCAAGAGCGGCTGGTATGAGTACATCAACATCTAGTCGTAGTAGATTTTCATTTGTAATTTCTTTTACTCCTTTAAATCCCTTTACAGACCCTGTTTTCTGTTTATGAGCAATTACTTTTTCTATATTCAAACCTTTTGGATTATGGATTGCTGTTTTTGAATCTGAGACTGCAACTATTTTGTAGCCTTTTTCTGAGAGTAATTTAGCTGCTGTTCTTCCTGCATTTCCAAAACCTTGTATTGCAATTGAAGCATTCTCAACTTTGAATGTATCCAACGCTTCTTCTAGAATATAAACTCCGCCTTGGGCAGTGGCTTTGTCTCTTCCCTCTGAACCTCCAAGTTCCAATGGTTTTCCAGTTATCACACCAAAGACGTTATGACCTTCTATCCTGTGATGTCCTTTTCTGGACCTATAAATTTATGCATTGCTTCGATGTATCCTCTGCTAAGTCTTTCTAGTTCTCCTTCTGACAAATCTTTTGGATTGCAGATAACTCCTCCTTTTCCTCCTCCAAAAGGCACATCTACAACTATGTTCTTCCATGTCATCCAGAACGCTAATGCCTTGACTTCTTCATGGCTAACATTAGGATGGTATCTGATACCTCCCTTTGTTGGTCCTCTCAAGTCATTGAATTGCACCCGAAAACCTTGAAATACTTTCATCTTGCCATTATCCATCCTCACTGGTATTGATACATGGATTATCCTCTTAGGATTTGTTAGAATTTCTACAATGCTCTTATCTAGTCTCAGAATCTTCGCAGCCTTGTTAAATTGTGCTAGAGCTTCGTACCATATATTTTTAGTCATTCTGACATTGCCGAAATTGGTTTATTTAATAAAGTTTACTGTTTAATCTCAAAAGATAATTTGAAAAATTGCACAAAAAATATAAGTAAGTACTATAAAACAGAGAAAATGGTTTTCAAACTGATAACCTTGAATATTGAAAAGAACAAGCATTTACACACAGTTATTCCCTTTTTGAAAAAAGAGAAACCTGATGTTCTTTGCTTGCAGGAAGTATATGATTCTGATTTTGAGAAATATAAAGAAGCATCTGGCTTGGACGGAGTTTTTATTCCTATGTTCAAAGGAATATCCAGACTAACTGAAAACACTGATCCAAATGTTGTTCAGGGAATAGCTTTGCTGACGAATTTTCCAAATAATGGAATCAAAGCAACCACTTACTTCGGAGATGAAAATGTTCCTCGATTCACTACAGTTGCAGAAATACCTAGAAAATTAGTATATACAACCATTGAAGTTGAAGGTGAAAAGTTCAATGTTGGCATAATCCATTTTACTT
>CAZYBL010000181.1:0-2040 GCA_964645805.1 uncultured Candidatus Peribacteria bacterium
GTCTCTGCCTCACCAGCAGAACTTGCAAGAAGAAGAGAAGCAAGAGAAAAAAAAGGAGAAGGAACTCACAAGTATGATAATATAGATTTATTAGTAAAGTTTGACAGGGCTTATCAGACATTCTTTGAAGGTATGAATAACGTCATAAACATCGACACCACAGGGAGAAAGCCTGAACAGTCATTTCAAGAGTTAAGAGAACAGCTTGAATTATAACCGATAGATTTATCAATTTCTATTAAATCTTTGAACTCATGGAAATAGAGTTTGAAGTAAAGATTCTGGATATAGATGTTGAAGAAATAAAGAAGAAACTAAAGTCTATAGGTGCTAAGAAAGATATGGAAAGAAATATGAGGAGATATGTCTATGACTTAAAAACTAAAGACACAGATGCTTGGATTAGACTAAGAGACCAAGGTGACAGAGTTACTTTGACAATAAAGGAAATTCATAATGATAATATTGATGGTACAAAAGAAGTTGAGATAGTTGTAGATGATTTTGATAAAACTCATCTTTTGCTTAGCAAATTAGGATTTATCCCAAAGGCATATCAGGAAAACAGGAGGATAAGTTATACATTTGATGATGTGGAGATCGAGATTGATTTCTGGCCAAAGATCCCTCCTTATCTTGAAATTGAAGGCAAATCAATTAAAGATGTAGAAAAGGCGGTCAAATTATTAGGATTTGAAATGTCTCAGACAACTTCTATAAACACAGATTATGCGTATGAAAAATATGGTTTAAACATTTATGATTATAAAGAGTTGAAGTTCTAATCAGATAAGTTTATATATTATTAGTTTCATAGTTTAGGTTGGTGGTAATTATGAAGAAAATGTTGTTTTTCAGCCTGTTCATTGTTTTGTTTTTATTAGCTTCTTGTACTTCTGATGTTGAAGAGGAAGTTGTTGTTGAGGATGTTGTTCCTGAGGAACCTCCTAGTGTCGAGGAACTAGTTAATGATACTGGATTAGGTGAGGTTGAAGAGCCTGTTGTTGAGGAAGAGGAAGAAGAAGTTGAAGAGTTAGTAGCTTCAGATGTGTTGATTGAGAAAGATATAGATGATTATGACTATGAAAAAACCAAATCTGTGGAGAACAAAAAATTGATTGGCTTCACTTTTGATGCGTTTGAGGCTCATTATTCATACGGAGATACGAATGCTGTTGTTTCAGTGTTGTTTTCAGGAGCTGGGAAGGTTAATCTCTTTGATTTCATCAATAAGACAGCAGAGAATGATAGGTTCGTATTCTTGGTCGATGAGGAATTTGATTATCTAGATGAGGATGTTTATTTTAATCCTTATGACAATATGTATCTCTGGGTTTCAAAGGGCAGGGTTATAACAATACAGTACTCTATCGGTACCGATATATTGGAGGAATACCTTGAGGAACATCCTACCTCTATCATTAAAGGGAGTTATGACGACGAAGAAGTAGCTCTTGAATTGGAAGGAGAAAAAGACGAGAAGATAATCTTCCTGAATGACAACCAGTACGTATTAGAATTAGCTAATGTGGACAAGAGTGATAATGAGATAACCCTTGAAGTGAATGAGGAAGAGAAAGTTGTTGAGAACGGCGAACGAGCAGTAATTGATAACTTGTTGATTGAAATAACAAGTGTGAATTTCAACAACGAAAAAGTGTTTCTGAATATAGAAAGAGAGGTTTTTGAAAAAGTCTCTTATCACTTGGATGTCAATGAACCTGTTGAGTTTGAGATGAGTGGAAAGTCGAACTCTCTAGAAATAACAGGAGCGAACGCCAACACGATGACAGTGATGATTAAGCTAAACGGAGAAACAAAAGACTTTGAAGCCAAACAGATAAAGTTGCTGGATGACTTCGATGTTAAACTGGCAGAGCTGTTCATCAACACTATAGGAACAGAACAAGTTATTGGGTCTATAGAAGTCTGGCCAAGCGATTAATTTTTTATTTTTTTAATTTAATACAAGAGTTCAATTTTGGAAGGTCTGGATGGACTTTTCCAATAAAACTCACTCTATCTAGTTCGGATTTTTTG
>CAZYBL010000182.1:0-2007 GCA_964645805.1 uncultured Candidatus Peribacteria bacterium
CAATACCTTCTTCAGGAATCCTTCCATGTGCAGCATCATGATTTAACCCCCAGGCAAGCCCTTCTGTTTGACTAATCAGATTAACTAGATCAATTTCAGATGCCTTCTCTGCTTCAAATACATTCGACATTTCAATCACCTTAACCTCCAAAGTATTAAACAACAATCTTTTTAAACATTTCCAAAATATGCGAAAAAGAGATATTTTATAGTATCTAAAAGAATATAAAACAATTCATCCATCTAAATCTATGAATTCGACATTCAACCAAGACATCGCTAGTTACTTCTCGACTATTGATACAAAACCTCAAAATGAAGTAGCAGCGGTAAGAAGTTGCTGTGCATGGTTGCATCACAACAGTGATGAATGGGATAATGTTGCATTATACGATATTGAAAGACTAGCCTCTGAAAATGACTTTAGAGTCTGCGAATATCTTGGCTCAAAACTTCTAAGTGAAAAAGAATTATGGAAGCCCTTATTCAACCTCTGGATTGACTGGTTAAGAGATATGCGAGACACTAATAGAAGCGTAAAATGGGAGCCTGTTTTTAACAGAAACATATCAAAACTTGAAAGCGCCTTAGAAACCCCTAGCACTCTTAAAGAGGACCCATATGTATTCATTGGTAACTCTCCTGGAACAACTCTAATGACTCACACAAATGAAAATTTTGCTCTACGTTTTTACTTTGATAACGCCTACGACCAACCACCACTTCTGCGAGCATCAAATAAAGAAGAGGAAACAAAAAGATACAATGCAGGAGGAGTAATCGGCCTTGCTGATATGAATACTAGAGACACATGGGAGTATGTTGAAGAGCAACAAATTGCTCTATTTAATGATTTCACTTATACAACCTACAAACCTACTCCACCAGAATTCCTCTTACATATTGCTGATGAAGCTTTGTTCGAATACAAACACCTAACTCCTAATGACAGAGATTTTTGGTTCTGGATACCAAAGGCCGCCTCCATAGATTTTCCAGAAGAATTAAGTGATGACGAAATGCTCACAGCACAGTTAATGGAACTCACCCACAAAGGAGAAAGTGCTATAAAGAAAGCCGTTAGAAGCTTTTCCAAAAGCGTCTTTGCTGGAGGCTTTCCAGAAGTCCCAGATGGAGGAGAAGTAACAGAGACTTTCTTCACAAAATTAGGAGAAGAAAGTGGTTTAGAAAGAATTGCAAGACTTGCCACTATCCCCTATGAAATCTATTCCTCACGTTTATCTCGCCTCACTTCAGGAGTGGGTTATAATGTCGGAGGTCTAGGAACAACTTACATAATGCTTGAACATAAACCAGAAGAAATGTATGAATACATCGGAGATGAAATGATGAGGGTTACGCGAAAAATGTTCCATGAAAGCACTAATGAAGACCCCAAAGAAGTGGAAGGATTTTTCGGATGGATTGGAAGACACTTAATGAAAAAGTATCATCCTGAAACAGTTCTCTCTCTAGACACACATGTAGAACTAAGCAAAAGAGAAAAAGAAGAAATGAGAGAGGGATTGACTGCTGAAATAAAACGTGCTTCTCTCCAAGCATTCAAAGCTTTCAAAGAAAAAGAAACAGACAAGCTAATTACAACATGGGGAGATGAACCCGAAGGACTGAATGATGATGAGATGGCTGCCTTAAAATTTGCAGGAAGATTTCATCGTCCAACTTTCATGGAAATGGAAACTCCATTAAAATATCATCTATATGAAGTAGCAGATAGAATCTTTGGATGGGATTATGGATTTGGCTTTTTCCGCGAATCTAAAGAGGAATATTTAAAATACAAAGAACAAGCAACTGAAGGATTAAATGATGAACAAATCCTCCATAATTGGCTCAATGAAAAAAGAAGAACATTCATAAGCAGAATGAAATTACTGAAATTAAAGACAAAACATTTTGAGGATTTTTGGACTTACTTCTCTTTTGTAAGGGACGAAGAACTAAGAGAAGGATATTTTCTTGCACAAAAACATTTGGATGAAGCTC
>CAZYBL010000183.1:0-2005 GCA_964645805.1 uncultured Candidatus Peribacteria bacterium
AAGGCCAAATCTCTCCGCACCCTCAATGCAAATTATCGTAGCATTTGGAATGTCTATGCCAACTTCAATCACGGATGTAGAAACCAGAATGTCTGACTTCTTATCTTTAAATTTCTTCATAATTTCATCTTTCTCCTTCGTCTTCATCCTCCCATGCAGATGAGAGATCCTGCGATTAGGAAATTCGAGCTTAAGCCTTGCAACTTCAACCTCAACACTTTTTATCTCTGCCATTTCTTCATTTTCCGAAACCTCGATCAAAGGACAAATAACAAACACTTGTCTCCCTTCTTCGATCTCATGGTCAATAAACTTCTCCACTGTTTGACGATCTTTGGGTGCTACAACTTTTGTGTGAACAGGTTGTCGTTTACCGGGTTTTTCAAGTAGAACCGATAAGTCATGATGCCCATGTGCAGTCAGAGCCAAAGTTCTTGGGATTGGTGTTGCTGTCATCGCGAGAAAATGAGGGTTGCCTTTATCCTTCAACCTCTCCCTCTGCTCAACACCGAACCTGTGCTGTTCATCAACAATCACAAGTCTCAGATCTTTGAATTGAACATTATCGGTAATAAGAGCATGAGTTCCGATCACTAAATCAACTCTTCCATCCATTACACGTTGTTTGATTTTTCTGGAATCTGATTCAGTCAGCGAACCTGTAAGCAATTCAACAGTCGGTAACTGTGTTTTGGCACCCAAGAATTTATGGAAGCTGATCAGTACTTTAGCGATTGACACAACATGCTGCTTGGCTAAAACTTCCGTCGGAACCATTAACGCGCATTGGCCTCCATCTTTAATTGCATTAGCAATCACGGCCGTCGCTACCAAAGTTTTACCTGAACCAACGTCACCTTCAAGCAATCTAGACATCGGTTGATCTTTTTCCATGTCCTTAAGAATCTCGTAGATCGCGACTCTTTGACTATCGGTTGGAGTGAATTTGAGTGACTTGAAGAACGCTCGAATTAATTCAACATCCATAGGCGTCTTGATCCTCTCCTCGCGAATCCCCTGCCACTCTTTCTTTCGTTCCAAAACTTCCAGCTGAAGATTAAACATCTTTTCAAATGTCATTCGCTCATAAGCACCTTTAACTTCCTCATAATCATCAGGAAAATGCAAAGCTCTAACCGCATCCCTTAGCGGCATCAACTTTTCTTCTTTAATAATATCCTCCGGTAAAGTTTCCGGAATAAAATCACAGGCATCTTTAACTAGTACCATCTTTTCACGAATCCACTTGGTATTAATAATGTCATGCTGAGGATAGACTGGGACTAATCTTCCTGAGTGAACAAGAGGCTTATCATCAGAAATTTCGAATGTCGGACTTTGAAAAGTCATCTTGTATCCTTTCTCAATTAATTTACCGGTCATCACAACTTCATCTCCATCCTTGAGCATCCTCATTATGTGTGGCTGATTGAACCAGATAACTTCTATGAACTCTCCATCAAGATCAATAAAAGTTCCTTTTACAAGTTGCTTTCCCTTCCTGGTTCTAACTAATTTTAGATTCTCCACTGTTCCCCTAATCGTCACTTTCTCTTCAAGCGGTGCCGTCGAGATTGTACTCATCTTGCTCAAGTCTTCATGCGACCTGGGCAGATACATCAAAAAGTCCTCAACTGTGTTTATCTCCATCCTTTTCAAGGCTTCTATATGATCCTTCGTGGTCCTAAGTACAGCCGAGAGTGGGGTTTTTAGGTGCACAGGAACAGTATAATGAAAAATTAATGATGAATAATGAATAATTTTACTCTATTTTGACTTTATTATTCATTTTTCATTCTTCATTATTCACTCCATTCTGTCATCTTACTTTTCTGGCTTAAAATCAACAAAAGAGGAGAATAGGTAACCGCTATGAACGATATCCTTGTCAGACTGACCTCAGCGGCAGTCGCAATCACAATTCCACTATCGTCACTCGCCTACTCAGCTGAACACTTTAAAGTAGAAATTGATGATATCCCTTTGGAAATAGATGAATTATCGG
>CAZYBL010000184.1:0-1992 GCA_964645805.1 uncultured Candidatus Peribacteria bacterium
TGACTAAAGAGAAAAAAGATGCAACGTCTGACCCAACAATCGAACTTCATTTCACTGTTGATTCTGATGAGGATATAGACTGGGGTGATTTTCTGCAAGGAGATGTCTTTACCGGAATAAACGATAAGGGGCTTGAGTGTTCAATGACAATGGCAAGAAAAGCGCTTTCAACAAGAATCTCAAGAGATAACATTAGATACGCTGTACACTGGTATAACCACTATCGAAAAACAGGCAAGGATGAGGATCTTGTAACATTTCTAGCACGAACATCAGCGGCGAAAGGGCAAAGTGAAGGGGCAAAGCAGCCAGCTGAAGACGACGCGCCAGCGCGGGCTTCGGCGGCGCGCAGGACTTCTTCATCTAGCCAACCAGCAGCAGGCCGCAATTATGCAGGCGAGGACGCTGCGGAGAAACCGGTTTCGCAAAACCTTGCAGATACAGATAAAGTAGATACAGAAATAAGATCCGCAGCAGTTAAAGCGCTGACCGAATGTTTAGTTCTAGAAGACCCTGAAAGAGTCAAGTCACTACAGCTACAGTTTCCCTCGGACTTTGTGCAGCAATTCCTGCGAGCGGTAGAACATATTGACCGATGGGTGGGCGATATACCACACAGGTTAATGGGGCAAGCCGCACCGGAGGAAAACCCATATTCTTATCTTGCAGAGCATCCATATCGATATTTGGCAGCAGCTTCATATATACTTTCTTCATTAATATTAACTTCTAACAACCCCCAGCGATTGTATGAGGAATTTTTTACCACTTTAAAAGCGCAAGCGCAAATGGCAGGCATCGATTCTATAATAAAGGGCATAGAAACTGACGAACGTTACATTTTCTTCTGCAATTCTTTTGCGAGTTTAACAGGCCTAATAGAAATATTGGAATACATAAAAAAGCAGTCACCGCCATATGGCCAAGAAGTCAGGCTGCTTTATTATCCAGATCCTTCTGTATGGAAAAGATCATATTGCAAAGAGGAATTTGTCGTAGCAGTTAAAGAAAACAGAATAAAAATGTATATCTACCAAGGCAAAGCCTCCTCACAAGATAAGGTTATTAACTTAGAATT
Organism: uncultured Candidatus Peribacteria bacterium; assembly: GCA_964645805.1. Taxonomy (GTDB): domain Bacteria; phylum Patescibacteriota; class Gracilibacteria; order Peribacterales; family Peribacteraceae; genus UBA2144. The sequence goes on from CAZYBL010000184.1 coordinate 1,079, forward strand.
AAATGAAGCTAAGGCGGAAACCCTGCTAAAGCAAATAGGTTACATCAGAGGAGGTGGAATAGTAGGAATTGTTGGTGGCAAACGGAGTAAGGCCGATCCTGATATACTGCCATGGTTAGCTTACGAGGGACATTCCCATCCGAAAAATGCGGACCCAAGCATACCAGACTATATTGGGAATGCTAGTATTAGAAAGTTTTATTTATCCTTTGATTGGCCGATTCCATCAAATGCTTCGGGCTTCTCTTTGATGAATGAACAAGGGGACGGGGTAAATCTCGAACCCAGGCCTGTCCCAAGACTGAGCCCAGGGGTGTCCCTAGCCAAAAACGACGCGCCAGCGCGTGCTTTGACAGCGGAATTATTGCAAATTGCACCGAAAGTAAGTAGGCAGATTGAAAGCAGATTAGGAATGCCTGAAAATCACAAATCCACTGACCAGCTTTACAAAAGAGCCACAGATGTAATATCTCACCTATCATGGTATAGGAGCCTAAGAAGTCCGGAGTGTGATAGACGAGTAGAACAGGCATTAGAAAACGATCGAGACGATTTAATTATTGATTTAGGCGTTGTAATAAAGCAGTTGACTGGTTACTATGTAGAAGATGAAAAACTTTATATAAAACGTGTCCAAAATTTGTTTAAGGATGCCCTCGAAGTAGCGCGTGGTAATATGACAGAAAAAGAATTCGAAAATAACCTATTCCAGAATCTTTGGGACTTTATCCTCCCAAGCCTTATATCTGGCACAGAATCGAAGACTTGCAAGACCAATCTACGCTTGACAAAGCATAACACTCGTTCTCATTTGAAGTTATAACAAAACGTTCACAAAACGTGAACAATTAGTTCACATTTCGTGAACACTAAGCAAATTTTCCCATTGCGAACGTATTTGCAATAGGATATAA
>CAZYBL010000185.1:0-1980 GCA_964645805.1 uncultured Candidatus Peribacteria bacterium
CCACTTTTAGTAAAATAGCGAGTTATTTATTCGATTATTATAACATCCCTCCGGATAAGCAATGAATTGAAAGGGAATTTGTTATGTATATTTTTCTCCGCGCGCAGTTCGGCACACTATTGTCAAACTTTGTTTGGCATTAGTGTGACCGCATGTTTGAGCACGGAGAAAAAATATATAGCAAATTTCCTAAACATATTTCTTAATTCCCGTACCACCTGACTGACAGGACCCGCACTCCTACAATTGCCTATATCACCGAAAAATGCTATAATTTACGGATAAAATCGCGCAAGTTATATCTAAAACAAAAAAATAAAAACAAAAATGTTTCGCGAAAAACGACTGCTAAATTTAGACGCTAATCAGGTCAAAACAATAGCAAATCCCCTATCCAGCTCAGAAGACAGAGCTGGTAAAGTTCTAAATGCTAATTCGGAATCTGCTCCTTACAACGACGAACGCGTACAAGCAGCAGCAGAAGAAACAAAAAATCCAATAATGAACATTGTAAAAGGCACAAGAAATTTGTTAGCAAATGCACTTTGGCATTGGCCCAAGACAGGTGTAAAAAAAGTAGCAGGCTTTACAACAGATGTAGCAACAAACGCTGTAGCAATCCCCGCAAATCTTGGAAGATGGGTAATGGATCTAGTCAGATTAGTGCCAAGAACCGTCCTGATAGCCACGGATTACGCAGCAGAAAAAACCTTTGGAAACATCTCACGCCTCTGTAATAAAATTAATGGAAAAATACACGATACTCTAGGCACCACACCTTCCTTTAATCTAGCAGCCGCATAATCAACCAGAAACCATCGCTCCCCTCAACAAAGCATCTCTCTTATCTCGTTCCACCTCAAGCGCCATATTAAAGAAATCTATAATCGACCCAATCGCCATCCCAACATCAGAATACCCTTGTGCAAACACTCTATACCTGGACTGAGGAGTTAAATGTCTTCTATAAACTCTCATAATTTCATTACGAACTTCCGCTTTAGGACCAACCCCAACAACCAAAAAATAAATTCTAGGGTCATTCACAATCTTCTTAACAATCCTTTGAAGGCCAGGCCCTCCATCCTGAGAATCAGTGATCAAAGTAAGAACCCTAACTATCTGATCATCTGTGTTTGCTGTAAGTCTATCGTATTCAAACTTTAATACCTCTTCCGTAAGAGTACCCCCACCAATGACCTGCATCTCAGTAAATTTCTGTATTGCTAAAGTGAGAGTCAACACATCAGTCATTGGCAAAACCACCCTCGGCTCATCAGCAAAAACAGTAAGCTCCAAACCCGCAGGCATTTTCATACCCATATTCCAATTATATCTTTGCGGCTCTCTCTGTATTGCTTCGTGAATCGACCTTATAGATTCAATTAAAGTCGCAAGCAACCCTATCATTCCCTCTGCATATGCAAGCATGCTTCCTGAAGTATCCAAAGCTAAAGCTGATTCCAAGCGCAAAGGCTTAGCTTGAATCGAATGATCAAGCATAGTAGGTGGCTCCATATCACCAGTAAGAAGACCATAATATGTAGTAGCCTCCTGTCCCGGCGCAATCATAAAACCATCCCGTCTTCCCGAAACCACGATTTGCTCCCTATCCTTCAAAAGAAACTTAATAAGCACCTCCCTCAACCGTTCAATCGCAGCTGCATATCTTTGAGTAAATTCACGATAATTTAATAATTGATTCAATGGAACGCCCAAATCAGAGGCTTCTCTCCCAGTCAATCCTGAAAACAACCCTTTCATCGCATCAAGAATAGATTGCGCAGCACCAAGCTGAAAACCTTCGACTTTTGCTCCTTCAAGTTTTCCTGAACCTTGCACTCCTACATTCACACCCTCCTCATCAGATTCAATAGTTTTTGGTCCCAACTTTATATTCATCCCATCCACCATTCCTTCAAACTGCTTAATCAATTCAGCTAAAGTTGGTGAATCGGGATCTCTAGCTTCTCTCTCTAT
>CAZYBL010000186.1:0-1968 GCA_964645805.1 uncultured Candidatus Peribacteria bacterium
TTGATTAAGGAGCTATTGAGGGTTTCCTAGCCCAGAAAATTTTCTATTAATCCAACATTTTCCTCATTGCACTATTTTCTCTTTCCAAGTTGTAATCAAGTAATCTTACTACTGCATGCAATTCATCTCTTGCAGTTTCAAGCAATCTTACAACTTTAGTGTCCAAATCATCCTTTTCAATTCCAGCTTCTCGATAAAGATCAGCTAAACGTAGCCTCCTTGTACCCCCACCTCCTTCAAACACCATTGATGGCTTCCTACTTGACATATACCAATAATATCACATAATTAGCATTTATGCAATATGCTAAAAACCTTTTAAAGACTCTTGTTTTTGTTATATACAAGCCAAAATTCCTGATCTATATTTTTACTCTTGAAACCCACAAGCCTCGGATACCTGATCCATGCACCTAGTTACAGTGAAGAATTTACTACCTTCTTCCAGTTCCTCGCATATATCCAATTCACAAAGCGAAACTGCAACCATAGAGATACATTTGTGTTTTGGCCAATCCTCTTTTTCTGTACCTATATTTCTTTCTGAATTAATCCTATCGCAGACCTTCGCATTACCTTCTTCAACCGCTAATTGCTGATAACAATGATCCTGTTCATCCCCATGTTTTTCTTTGCAGATGTCAGGGAGTTCCCCTCGACTTTGCTCGGGGTCTTCGACAGATTCTGGAATTGGAGCTTCGTGTAATATTTCACCTGTTCCCAGTTCTACTTGAGATTCCGGTTCTGGTTCTTGAATAGGCTCATACACTGGTGGAGTGCATGATGCGATTAGAAACGAAAAGCTAATTAGGAATGTTATATTCTTCACGGATGTATTATAGCGCAATTATCTACTGCGCTACTGCGCTATATTACTAAATTTCCCCTTGTGATCCTCAAAAAAATCTGTAGAATGCTCACGTGGAAGATCCCCCATCTCCCATTATTTGGCCATTTGGAGTTAAATCCTCTTGGCGCCTTTGTGCGTTCCTTACCAAGTTCTGCTAAATGTGTGGAGTAATCGCCGTCTCTGGCTTCCGCGATGTAATTCAAGATTTGTATGACGGCCTGATTATGCTCCAGCACAGAGGACAAGACGCAGCAGGAATAATTACATACAACAGCCAGTTCCATCTTAAAAAAGCCAACGGACTTGTGCGTGATGTTTTTCATGAGAAATCAATTGCACGACTTCGCGGTCCTATGGGCATTGGACATGTCAGGTATCCAACAGCCGGATGCTCGAGCGAATTCGAGGCACAACCTTTCTTTATTTCAACTCCATTTGGAATTGGTCTTGCACACAATGGGAACCTGACCAATTCACCTGAACTTAGGAAGAAGCTAATCGAAAAAGATTATCGTCATTTAAATACAAATTCGGACTCCGAGATTCTGCTTAACATTTTTTCAGTTGCACTCAGGAATCAAAAACCAAAAGGAAAGCTGAGCCCCGATGATATTTTTGGTGCAGTTAGTAATGTTTTTAGACAATGCAAAGGAGCCTACTCTGCTGTTGCACTAATTGGAGATCAGGGAATCGTTGGATTCCGTGATCCTCACGGCATTCGTCCATTGCAACTTGGTAAAAGAAAATATGGAATGAAAGAGGAATACATTATCGCGTCTGAAAATACTGCATTCAAAGGACTAGATTTTGAATTCGTTCGCGACATAAAACCTGGCGAAGCCGTTTTTATTGATACAAAAAATAAACTTCATTCAAAGCAGATTAGAAAAGGAAATCTTAACCCCTGCATATTCGAATGGGTATATCTGGCAGCTCCTGACTCTACTATTGATGGAGTTAACGTCTATAAATCACGCATTCGTATGGGCGAGTACTTGGCTGAGCAAGTTAAAGAAGCTGGAATTGAAGTTGACTCAGTTATCCCCGTGCCAGAAACAGGAAGGCCAATGGCCGCGGGGGTTTCAGTTAAGCTTAAGGTTAAATACCGTGAGGGCCTG
>CAZYBL010000187.1:0-1938 GCA_964645805.1 uncultured Candidatus Peribacteria bacterium
GATTATTCTAACCTTTTCGGGGAGACTAGATAGGAATGAAAGGGTATCGGGAAGATGCTCTCGCGTTTGGTCAACTACGAGTAATTCAGAGAATTGTTCATGTAATTCAAGGAGGTCCTGTATGGTATTACAGAGGGACTCCTCACGGTTATAAGTCGGAACGATGATAGAGACAGAGGGGTATGAATGGGAAGTATCCATTATAATATTTCCATTATATTAATAAAATTTCTATTACTATACCTAAATCCAAAGTTCCTTTAAAACGAGGCGTTTTTCCTCACATCTCTGCGAAAGAGTTTCATTACGACTTTTAAAAAATACCTCCCCAAATAGCGGGGTGAATGAAACAGGGCTTTCAATAGGTATTTTTGCATCGCTATCAGATCTCGGTGATTGAGCGCGATTCTTGCAAACAGGATGTACGTTTCTGATTTCTCAAAGGAAGCAACCCACTTCATCAACGGGAGATTCCGGGCAAGAGCCCTTTCAGTAACGCGGTGGGTCCTATCAATGTTGAACGAAGTCAGACGGTTTTTATGAGTCCTGTAGCAATACAGGTCTTTATGCAATGGTTTCATATTGAAATGAATTGAGACCCTCAACCAGTAATCATAATCTTCTGCTAGAAAAAGATCCTCGGCGTAAGGACCGATGACCCCTTTCACGTTGCGGCGTAAAAGAAATGATGGCCCAATACAGTTCCCCTTAATTAATTCTCTGGGTGGCTTCACCTCAATTCGTCTAATAAAATTATCATCCTGGTCGATATAGCTGAAATCAGAGTAAACCACATCCACTTCAGGATGATCTTCCAACACGGTAAGCATGGTCATCAGGGCTTCGGGCCTGTAGTAATTATCATCCGAAGTCCAGGTGAGGTATTCACCCCTAGCTTGAGCGAAGCCCGTGTTCAAGGCTGCAGGCAGCTTGCGGTTTGTCTCATGCCGCACAGAACGAATGCGGTCGTCTGAAGAAACATAACGGGCAATGATAGCGGGTGTTTTGTCAGTGGAGGCGTCATCTACAATGACTAACTGCCATTGACTGTATGTCTGCCGAAGACAACTCTGGATCGACTGCTCTATATGACGCGAGCCGTTATAGGTTGGCAAAACAATGGAAATCTGAGGATTTAATGTCATCTGCTTGAATACTCTAGCAGAAAGGAAACGATTCTTTCTGCTGCTTTTCCATCGCCATAGGGGTTTGTCCCCTTTGCCATTATAGCATATGCCGCAGGATCGGTTAACAGCCTTTCTGCCTCTTCGCATATACGAGTTTTTTCGGTTCCTACAACCTTCAAAACACCAGCATCAACCCCTTCGGGTCGCTCGGTCGTTTCTCGTATTACAAGTACCGGCACAGCGAAGCTTGGAGCTTCCTCCTGAATGCCTCCGGAGTCTGTCATTATCAATAAGGACCCCTTCATCAGGTGCACAAGCGAGAGGTAATCCAGGGGCTCAATAAGGCTCACATTATCAATGTTAAAAAGGATCTCTTCCACCGCCTGGCGAACCTTTGGGTTCATGTGAACGGGATAGACAAAATGAATGCCCTGGGTTTGAAACTGATGGGCGAGTTCCTTTATAGCAAGACATATCTCTTTAAGGGGAGTACCAAAACTCTCACGTCGGTGTGCAGTAATGAGTATGATCTTTCCATCATTGGGAATTCCGGCTAAGGGCCCAGAGGACCAATCAAACGGCATTGCTGCCATTGAGAGTAGCGCATCAATGACAGTGTTACCCGTAACGATAATTTTGTCAGCAGGACGGCCTTCAAGAAGCAAAGCTTGGCGATTTCTTTCAGTTGGAGCAAAGTGAAGATGGGCGATATTGTCAACAATACGACGATTCATCTCTTCGGGAAATGGTTGGCTGAGATCGCCTGTACGAAGGCCGGCCTCAACATGACCAAAAGGGATCCTCTCGTAGA
>CAZYBL010000188.1:0-1927 GCA_964645805.1 uncultured Candidatus Peribacteria bacterium
GGCTAACTCCTATTCAGAGCGCGCTTTTTATGCAGTTTCTAGAGAATATTTAAATATATATTGGTCTTTATGACTTTAACTTTTAAAAATTGGAGGGAAACACATGAACAAAGGTGAACTAATTGACGCAATTGCAGGAGACACTGGTTTGTCAAAGGCAGACTCAGAACGTGCTCTTGACTCAGTACTAAAGAACATCCAGACGTCTGCAAAGACGGAGTCTGTACAGCTTGTTGGCTTTGGAACTTTCAAGACAGTAAGGTCAAAGGCAAGAGCTGGAGTTAACCCAAGAACTGGCGCAAAAATACAAATCGCAGCACGCGACCGCTTTAAGTTCAAGGCAAGCAGCAACCCAAAGTACTAAATTGGGTACACTAAAGTTTGGTACAGTGAATCCGGAGTACTAGGTACTTCGGCCCTTTATTTTTTTCTTGGTTTATATCCAGCAAGTACTTCCTTGAGTCTTGCCTCAGGGTTTTCTGCATGTTTTCTGCCGATTTCCAGGATCTGCTCTCTACTCAGGGAGTCATAGAGCTTTCTTAATTCATATACAGCCTCTAATTCATTTACGAGTTTTTTAATATCTGGATGATTCGCATATAAATCAAGGAATTCTTTTGAATATCTATTCTTCTGAAGTGCAAGCGCTGCGACTTCGCCGGCTACTCGCCCAGACAACATTGCATTGCCTATCCCTGATCCAAAAACAGCAGTGCAGAACTTTGCTGCATCCCCTGCAACCATTATTCTATCGCCAACAAGTTTACTTGGTTTGGAAAATGGTAGACATGAGATTATCGGGGCTGCCACCTCCTCCGCACCTTCAAATCTTTCCAACCCAAAGAACTTCTCAGCAACTTCACCAATTTGAAATCCATCTTCTATTTCGCTTTTTAGAAGTGTAAAACCAACATTTGCACTTTCATTCTCATTCGGAAAGACCCACCCATAGGCGTGTCCAAAATAATCAAATTTGAAATAGAACTCTAGTGCATCATGGTCGATCTCAATATCTTTCAATATTTTGTGATAGGTGATTGCAGCATCAGAGGCACTTAGGTCCCCTAGAACTCCAACAGCTCTTGCAGTTTCTGATGCATATCCATCTGCAGCTATCACAAGCTTTGATTTAACAAACATATTTGCGTCGTCTCTTATAATTTTAGCAGAAACACGATCTCTATCTATGCTAATACCTTTCAACTCAGCATTTAGAACCTCACAACCCTTGTTCTTTGCCTGGTTTGCCATGTATTGTTCCCAGCCAATTCTATCCATAATATAATATGGATATGGAAATTCTGTCCTTTGTTCTAGTCCTTTATCAAAATACTTTTTGATATAATGAACTGTTTTATAAATAAACTTATTTGGAATCTCGATTGGGACAAGTTTAACCCTCTTATCTGAAATAACTTCTGCACACTCAACCGGGAAACCAATTGGTTCCTTTCTTTCTATCTGTATTACATCTGCCTCAGGGTAATTATCAAGCAAAGTATTTGCTGCAAGTGCCCCAGCCGGGCCTGCTCCAACAACTATGACGTCACATTTTACTGCCATCTCTCTTTTTTATTGGGCTTACTAGTATAAATTATTTAATTCAGAAAGAAACTTAAACCTGGAGGCATTTGGTATTTCCATGGATTGGAAAAATCTTCCGGATCGGATTTATAAGCTTCTCATAATCAATTCTCTCCACAGGATCGAGGACGAATTCAACATCCACGGTGTTGTTTCCGGGACAATCGTTAGCATCTATGGAATCCTTATCGGAATGATTGCCTGGTTTCTCTTTGTTCCATTCAACCTCGTCCATTCAGCTATTATCATCCAACTCGGGATCTTTTCATATCTAGCGATTCTGAACCACCACATTCTAGAATTAGTAAAAGAGAGCGGAAAGGATATGGCTCACATCTTCTTG
>CAZYBL010000189.1:0-1330 GCA_964645805.1 uncultured Candidatus Peribacteria bacterium
GCCTGTCTTGGAAGCTATGCGTTGTGCATATCTTGTCAAAAAAGCTCTCTACTGTCTCATTATTATGATTATATCGGTCTAGCCCTGCTTTCTTCAAGGCCAACGCCTTTTCCTTAGTCAACTTACCTAAAGACGCGTCCATCTTCAAGGTTGGGAAATTATTTTTTATAAGTCTTACAGCCTTACAAATCTCTTGGAATTCATTTTCCTCTACAAGACAACCACTGGTAACTATGCAGAACCTATGAGCTTTATTTCGGAAGGCTTCTTTGGCTTGATCTAGTATTTCTAGGGATGTTGTAAGCGGATATGTATTTGCTTCTGATTTATTATGAGCGGATTGCGCACAAAATGAACAGTCCTGAGAGCAATCTCCGCTCTTGGCATTAGTTATAGAACACAGATCAACTCTTTTGCCTCTAAACTTTTCTCTGATATTATTGGCTGCTGTAAATAGGGTTTGCAATTCGTTCTCTTCTTTTATCTCAATCAGAGAAAGGGCTTCATCGAAAGATAAATCACCCCCTGCTAGGATTTTTTGTTCGATATCTTTAATATCCATAAAAAATGCCCTTTTTTGTATTATAAAAGGGCTAAGTTAATTGTCAACTAAATTCTTACTTCTAGTTAACAATTAGAACTCTACAAAAACTACTTCTATCTTATCTTAACAATGTCTCCGGCTGTAATTCTTTCTACAAACCCGGAGTCTCTTCTGATCAAGAGTGCTCCATCACTATCAATATCCAATGCCTCGCCTTGAAGGTGTTCTTTGCGGAATTGGACTCTTACCCTGTGACCTAGAGTTGTGGAAAATTCCTTCCATTTCTTAATAACCGGGTTGAAACCTTCTTTTTGAAAAATGATATACTCATTCTCAATCTCTCTTAAAATCTGTTTAGCAAGCTCAATCCTAGAAACACGTTTTCCTAATTGCGCTCTCAAAGAAGTAGCTTTAGACGGAAGCAACGATTCTGGGGTATTAACATTTATCCCTATGCCGATGATAACGAATTTGACCATATCCATTTCTGCATTCATCTCTGTCAGGATACCACCAGCTTTCTTATTACCTATAATTAAATCATTAGGCCATTTTATCAGACAATTTAACTTAGTCGCTTTTCTTATGGCCTGGCAAACACCCACGGCACTTAGCAGAGTCAACTTAGATGACTCGCTGGGTGAGATCTTTGGTCTCAAAACCAAAGAAAGATAAATACCTCTGTTTTTTGGCGACGACCAGAACCTGCTTAACCTGCCCCTACCCTTATATTGGCCTTCACTGCAGACAACTAAGCCTTCCTTACAACCCTTCATGGCAAAATCC
>CAZYBL010000189.1:1378-1926 GCA_964645805.1 uncultured Candidatus Peribacteria bacterium
AGTGGATTTCTTTGCCCAGAATCTTTGTGTTTAATTCACAAGAAATCTCGTTAGGCAAGAGTCGGTCGGGGATAGATGCCAATTCATATCCTAAATGAGGGACAGCAACAATCTCATAGCCCTGCTGTCTTAATTCTTGGATATGTTTCCAGATTGCAGAACGGCTTATGCCCAGATGCTTACTGATTTCTTCTCCAGAGACATAAGTATCGTTGTTACGAAGTAAGGTTAAAATCTTTTCGTTCATTTATCAGAATACAAAGGAGACATTGAACGTAGCTTTGCCACGATCTTGGGAAAGTGTTCTAAGAGATAATCGACATCTTCTGTCTTTGTAAATCTACCTAAAGTAAAACGTATTGAACCATGGCATAATTCATGAGGCCTGCCGATAGCCAGCAAGACATGAGACGGCTCTAGGTCTCCAGAAGTACACGCCGAGCCAGTGGAAGCGGCAATACCTAACATATCCAAATTCAGCAGCATGGACTCACCTTCCACATACGCTATAGAGAAATTAACATTGTTGGGAAGCCTATTTGTCGGGT
>CAZYBL010000190.1:0-799 GCA_964645805.1 uncultured Candidatus Peribacteria bacterium
AAAAGATATCCTAAATCCCTTCTTGACAGAGCCATCAACCGTCGCAGAAGAAAATCAGGAATAAGGCCTCATACTTCCACCGAGCTAACTAGCACATTCAGCACAGTAGTAAGGGGACCTTTTCCTCTTTGGTGGCTAATAGATAGAGCAATAGAAAAAGGAATAAAAGAATCAAAGTGAAAAAACTACTCTACTTAACATCAACTGCTCTTCTTTTTGCAATTTACTGGATTATCTTTCACAAACCAAAACCAATTGTAAAAAGATCAATAAAGCGCTACGGTGTCCCTGACCACATGCGAGGAAAGTTTAGAACACCAAGTCATTTCTTGGAGATAATATAAAATAAAAAACTTCTTGACTATACTTCTAGCAGCTACTGCTCTTTACCTTATCTATAAAATCCAAGAACTAAAAGGACTGCTTTACTATTGAAAGGAGGTGACCTCATGACTCTATACAGAGGGGAGGGAAAACAATGCCATTACCCTGGCCATTCATAGTTGCAACCAAGGTCTTGGGAAAACTTACTGTGTTGGGTACCACCACCGGTCCTGCAGCAGGACTTATCATTGCTGGTGGCTCAACAGCATTCACTGTGGGTTACGGCGCAAAAAAAGGTTATGACTACCTTAAGCGCAAACGTAACTGTGCAGGGTGTAAATTCCGGACTCTTTGCCAAGAGATGGGAAAGAAAGAGTGCTTGAATGAGTTGACAAAACCTTTCAAACACTAAAATGTGTAGCACATGTGACTTACTTGTTTCAACTCGCTTGAATGTGCTTTACTTACCTCTTTT
>CAZYBL010000190.1:809-1925 GCA_964645805.1 uncultured Candidatus Peribacteria bacterium
CATGAGTGGGAGGGTTTACAAACAGGCTCATAGCTCAACGCGTAGAGCTCTTTACTGATTTATCCCTGCAATCAATAAAGAAGATGAAGGTTCGAATCCTTCTGAGTCTGCTACAGTAAAAATTCAAAGAAAGAAGTGAAACACAATGAGTATCAAAATAGATGGTCGGCCATGGAACGAAGTTCTTATTGGCAGAGAGCCTGAACAAGACGAAGAAGAAACTGAAAAGGAAAGAGCACCTTGAAGGAGGAAATAGCATGAAAATTTCGAGCAGCAACATACCTCACAACAACAGAATTTCCACATTTGATGAGGCACTCAAATGGGCAAAGCAACAAAAAACACAACAAAAAAACACTGAAGAAAAAGCTCCTGAACCAAAAGACCCAAATCTAGGTAATAAAATAGATCTCAAGGGGTGATAGCTATGAACTTCATAAAAGAACTCATAATAGACATCATAGATGTTTTCATAACATTATTTTTATTAGGCGCCACAGTACCAGAACCTTGGTACCCACACTACTGCCACCGATGCGGCACAGCAATGGAGTGGGATGATCACATGAGATACGACTATTGTCCAGACTGCAATGTCTACTGGAGTGATTTACTCGATCCACTTGATCCCGAAACATTCGAAGTAATAAGAATAAACCATACCTGAACCCTATAAATATAAGAAAGGATGATTTATCATGACAACAACCGTCGTAAAAAACGGAGTTTATTTCCTTCCTCATCAGGAAACACGCAAAGGCATAGTTCCAATTGATGGCACAGTTATTGTCCTAACTAATCAGGATTTAATTGAAAAGGAGAAGCAAGCGGTTATCACTCCAATAAGAAAAGAAACAGACACAGATCTTCCAGGCATCCAAGGATTCATCAATGATCCAAAGGTAGAACTTCCAGTTCCAGAACTCGAAGATGGAACAATCATGGAAGGTCACCTAGTTCTATGGCCATACATATGCACTGTTGAAACTGAAAAGCTGGAAGAGTTCAAAGGTAAAATCTCTAAGAAACGCGGAGATGAAGTTCGTAAGTTGATAAGAAGCAAAATGCCTGGAGGCCAGTTATAATGAAACTTAAACTCCAATCAAAAAAAGAATT
>CAZYBL010000191.1:0-1919 GCA_964645805.1 uncultured Candidatus Peribacteria bacterium
GGGTAATGCAAATGCCTACTGTTCTGAGGATAGGGCCATATCGATTCTTCTTTTCTATTTCATAAGCAGGGCTTCCTTTGGATTGAGTAGATATTATGTTGTGGCTGGGTTAATATTGGTCGCTATTATCACCACTCTGCCCTGTAAGTTCCGGGCGCCTCTCTCGATTTCTTTTAGAGGAACTGTTATTATCATAATGGCGGCTGTTTTTGGACCGGTTGTCGGATTCACCGTGGGTTTCTTCCTTCAGGTTTTCTACATCTATATAGGGAAATACTACTACCCGATGTTTATATTCCGGTCTCTGACGGTTTCTAACGTCATAATAGGGGTTCTCCCAGCATTTTTCGGATTTACCCCCCAGAATGTGGCGATTATGGTTCTGTATTTCCTACTTGCGATGTTCCTTATGACGATTCCCTTTAGACTGATCTTCCAGGAGGAGTTTATCCTCACCTCGATACCGTATGGGCTGCTTGAGATCTATTTGCAGTATATAGTCCTAAAGATGTATGGACCTGGGATAATGGAATTGCTATTAGTATAACTAGAGGACTGTTAGAATAAAGAATAATCTCCCCCTCCTACTGGATTATATCCCTTTCAACACCGTATGGCGTGTGGATCCATTTTAACCAAAATACGTCACCTTGAAGTCCTATATAAGTGTTTCGCTTTTCTCTAGTTTCTTCTCTAGAGAACCTAATGGATATAGCTCCTCAAACCTATTAAATTCTGTTAATTCAGCTATAAGTGGCTTTATTGCGTTTAGCAGGAACGTTGTTGTCATGATGTAATTTCTCCAAAGGGAGAAAAGAGAGGAGAACAGTGCCTTGGACTCATTATAGTAGCTATCCGTACCAATTGATATTTTCCAACGCTCAAATCTATCCCCAAATCTTTTTATTTCTTTCAATATCTGATCATTGTTAGATGTGATTTGATCAAATTCATTCTTAAGAACTTTAAAACATTCCTCTTTTTTAGCACCTACAATAGCTTCGTGGACTTTTTTGAGTCTTTTTTTAGTGCATCTTTAATAAAGTGGTTTTGAAGTGCTGAACAATGTAGAAAATATTTGGTAGGAAAGTCGAGAGAATCGAACACATCTTTATTTGAGGGATCTCCAATGGTTACGGGCAAATTTGAAAGGTTTATTTCGCCTTTGCCTTCCTCCCAGTAGAACTTTACAAGGCTAAGAGTAGGCGGAGCAAAGAACACCATTTCTCCAACATCTGAATCAGAAGTTCGCTCCCTAAGCTTAATATTTGGGAAATATCTTTGTTTGAACCATTTCTTTAGTTGTTCGCGTGTTTCTTTCAGGAAATTAGCATAGTTTGGTGGTTCTGGAGGTTCTAATGCCTTCTCCTCTAAATCGAGATATCCTTGGAGTGCTTTAACAACATCAAATGGAAACATTCTTGTATTGAAGAAATCCCCACTCAAAATAGCGATATCAAAGAGAGTAATACTATTCACTGTCCAATCTTCAGTAAGTTCCTGTATACCTTTGTAGGCAGTTACATTCCTTAGGAAGTTTGATGTGTCCCAAGAGAGGACGAGACTTTTATAACTTTCAAATGTGCTAGAATTCTCTTTAATTTCAGACTCCATTCTATGTATCCATTTAGGGATATATTCTTCAAATTTTTCGAGTTCGGGGGGCATCTCATTCATTTTTTCTTCCCTTTAGTTGTATGCTCAACCATATGAGCTGACATCTCAATTAGTTCTTCGATTGTATCGCTTCTTTGTTTTCTTGTTTGACTATCCCCACCAAGTGCGCCGTCTGCGGCTTTCATTTCTGCTCTTGATCCTTTAACACCTAATTTTTTTAGGGCAGAATCGTTTGCAGGATTTTGTTGCGCGTTTTCGATCCCTTTGGTCATTCCCTTTGCTATCGTATTTACGATTGGTCC
>CAZYBL010000192.1:0-1885 GCA_964645805.1 uncultured Candidatus Peribacteria bacterium
TACAATTCTGCCGTAAAACCCCCTTGGCAAAACACCCAAAACCCTCTATCCTTGCTTTTTAGTATGTCCCAGCCCCAGTTTCGAACTCCGAAAGGCACCCACGACGTCCTTCCAGTGGATCACCAATATATGACGTATATAAAAAAGGCTGTGCGTCATAGGGCCAGGCAGGCGGGTTATAGAAGAATTGAAACACCAATGTTTGAGGATATTAGAGTGTTTGAACGAGGTATTGGCGAGCACACGGATGCTGTGGGAAAGGAATTGTTCTTGGTAAACTCGAAGCAAGCTGTAAGTGAGGGTAAAGAGGCGGAGTTTGCCCTAAGACCAGAGACGACCGCTGCTACTTGCAGATCTTATATTGAGCACGGCATGAGCCAGCTACCTCAACCAGTTGAGCTTTATTCTTTTGGGCCTAACTTCAGACATGACCGTCCACAGAAAGGAAGATATAGGCAGTTCAATCAATTTACTTTCGAGATTATAGGACTCAAAGACCCCAGCCTAGATGCGCAGTTGATTTTGTCTCTTAAAAAAATTCTTGATGACTTGAAGATCTTAGATCGCCTAACTCTGCAAATTAACAACATTGGCACAGGTGATAATCGCCGAGCTTATGTAGAGGCGCTTAAGGATTTCTTTATTGGAAAGGAAAGGAATCTACCCGAAAAAGACCAGGAAAGATTGCAAGCAAATCCGTTAAGACTTTTGGACTCGAAGGAAGAGGATACTCAAATCATCTTAAAGAGTGCCCCAACAATGGAACAGTTTATCGACGATGAGAGCAAGGAATTTCACAATACTCTTCTGGAGTACTTGGAAGAACTTGGCATTGAGTATAACCAAAATACAAATCTTGTAAGGGGACTGGATTATTACACACAAACTGTTTTTGAATTCTGGGACCAGTCCACCGGAGCACAGAATGCAGTTGCTGGTGGTGGAAGGTACGATGGATTGATCGAACTCCTCAGTGGAAAACCAACTCCTGGTGTCGGATTTTCTGCAGGAGTTGAACGAATCATATGGCACATGAAAGAAGCAGGAATCAAAGCCCCATTCAAAGATCAGGTTGACGTATTCGTCGCACAGCTTGGGCCTGAGGCAAAGAAGAAGTGCCTGACTTTGATTTCTGAGTTAAGAGACAAAGGTATACACACTTTGGGAGCACTTGGTGAAGCGAGCCTAAAAAGCCAGATGAGACTTGCTGATAAGTTTGATGCTCGTTATGCGCTTTTGCTTGGCAAGATGGAAGTTAAAAATGGAACCATTATCTTGACATGGAAGCAGGCAAACAGGAGGAAATTAAGTATGAGGAAGCTTTGCCAAAGATAATTGGACTGATTGGGGAGGAGAATCTTGATACGTATACGTTGAGGGATCAGTTTGTTGAGGTTGATGAGGACTGACCACGGATTACACGGATTTTTTAATACACGGATTCCACTGATGAATTTATCCGTGTAATCCGCGTTTAATCCGTGAGATCCGTGTTATATATCTAAGTTTTTAACCCCCTTCGCATGCGTCTGAATAAACTTTCTTCTCGGTGCAACCTCTGATCCCATCAAAGTCGAGAATATGGCATCCGCCTGCTCTGCATCTTCCATTGTAACTCTGAGCATGATTCTATTATCCGGATCCATAGTCGTATCCCAAAGCTGCTCCGCATTCATTTCTCCCAAACCTTTGTAACGCTGAATGTGGACTCGTGAAGTCTTCTTGGGAGCCTCTTCTGATTCTTCTTCGTCAGACACCAACTCCTTCATCTCATCATCTTCTGATTCCTCCCTGCCCTCCGAAGCCTCGGCGAAGGAGGGTGCTTCCTCTGAAACCTCTGTTTCCTTCATGTCCACCCCCCACTCATCTAACAACGCTTTCTTTG
>CAZYBL010000193.1:0-1873 GCA_964645805.1 uncultured Candidatus Peribacteria bacterium
AACGCTTTCTTTGCCCCCTCATCAAACACATATCTCTCATCTTTACCTTTGCTGATTTTAAAGAGAGGAGGCTGGGCGATATACAAGTGACCAGCTTCGATTACTTCTGGGAAGTACCTATAGAATAATGTGAGGAGGAGAGTCCTAATATGAGCTCCATCAACATCAGCATCAGTCATGATCACGATGCGGTCATACCTGAGTTTGCTTAAGTCCTTGACATCACCAATGCCAACACCAAGCGCAATGATTAATGACTTGATTTCGTTGTTTGCGAGCATTTTATCGAGCCTGGCTTGTTCAACATTAAGGATCTTTCCTCGCAAAGGAAGAATCGCCTGGTACTTGGGATTCCTTCCCTGCTTAGCGCTGCCACCAGCGGAGTCTCCCTCAACAATGAATAATTCCGAATCTGCAGGATCTTTGGATTGGCAATCTGCAAGTTTCCCTGGAAGCGTCATGCCTTCAAGCGCGCCCTTCCTAATGACGCTATCGCGAGCGGCTCTAGCGGCAAGGCGAGCTCTGGATGCAAGCAAACACTTGGCAACGATGTCTTTTGCTTCAGACGGATGCTCTTCCATGTACTCAGCTAATTTATCATTAACAACTGTTTCGACTGCCGTCTTCATCTCCGCGTTTCCAAGTTTGGATTTGGTTTGGCCCTCGAACTGCGGTTCTTTGATCCGAACTGAAATTACAGCAGTTAATCCTTCACGTACATCATCCGCAGACAGATTCTCATCTTTTTCTTTAAGTAAACTCTGCGCTCGTGCATAAACATTGATTGTTCTTGTAAGAGCTGACTTGAAGCCTGTTAAGTGATGTCCACCTTCTGTTGTGTGAATGTTATTCGCAAAGCTAACTACATGTTCCTGGAAAGACTTTGTGTACTGGAGCGAAACCTCCACAAATCCGTCATCAGTATCTTTTTCAAACCAGATTGGAACCCCGATGCGTTCTTTTGATTCATTTAGATGCGAAACATAAGCCGAGATTCCTCCTTCGAAGTGGAATCTGTACAGACGAGGATGAATTTTGTCACCCTCCGGTCGATCCTTCCTTTCATCAAGAATTGCAATAGTCACATTCTTTGTTAAGTAAGCCTGCTGCCGCATTCTGTTCATCAAAGTCTCCATGCTGAATACCGTTGCATCAAAGATTTCCGGATCCGGCCAGAATGTAATTTTTGTTCCTGTCTTTTTGGTCGAACCTTTTGCTGCAAGTTTAGTTTTCGTTTTACCTCTCGAATATTCCTGCACATGAATTTTCCCTTTCCTGTAAACCTCCGCGATCATTTTCTCACTCAAAGCATTAACAACCGATGCTCCAACTCCATGCAGTCCACCGGAAACCTTGTACCCACTATCATCTCCTCCAAATTTTCCTCCAGCATGCAGAGTAGTCATAACAACCTCAAGAGCCGGCTTTTTGATCTTCGGATGCGGATCAACCGGAATACCTCGTCCGTTATCTTCGATGCTAACTGAGCCATCTTCATTGAGCTTAACTGTGATCATAGAGCAGTTACCTGCCATAGCTTCATCAATCGCATTATCTACAATCTCATACACACAGTGATGAAGCCCCCGGGCATCTGTGGATCCTATATACATTCCAGGGCGTTTCCTGACAGGCTCTAGGCCCTCCAGGACTTGAATTTGTTTGGCCGTGTATTCATCTTTCTTGGGCATATCTTTATGGATTCTAGTGAAAAATGGTCTGTTTAGCAATGGTTGAACCAACATTTGACAGTTGACAGTTGACACGCTCCCCCCGCTTCGCGGGGATCGTTTTTGACAGTTGACCTTCTTATAAAATGTCAATTGTTAAAAGGCCCGAAGGGCCGTGTCAATTGTCAATTGTCATCATTTTC
>CAZYBL010000194.1:0-1872 GCA_964645805.1 uncultured Candidatus Peribacteria bacterium
AGCTTCCCTTTTAGCGATCTCTAGCTGTTCTTGCAGTTCTTTTATTTCTCTTTGCGCACGGAGAACGCTGGGGACAGAACTTTGGTGTCCTGCAAGGGTCATGGTTATGTCATGGTTTGCGTCTAAATGAAGGACCGCGAAAGCGTTTTTCATTGAAGGCTTGATGTATTTATCGGTAGCTTTATGCTCGCCTTCGATGAGACGGTCGAGTCGTTCTGCAGATCGTGGATTTGCTTTCTTGGATTCCTGCAACCTCTTCCACTTTTCAATGTTTTTTCTATCAGCATGCACATAGATCGGAAAATCTGCAAATTCTATAGGATTACCCAAATAAGCATCATCGCTAAGCGTAAATACGCCTTCGAAGAGTACAATGTCAACACCATCAAGATCCACCACTTCTTCTTTGTACTCTCCATGTGCTGCATAGTAGTCCCGGTCATAATTCGAGACAGGGATCGCTTTCTCGTCTTGCCTGAAGCGCTCCATAAATTCTTCCATCTTAGCACGTCGTATCCAGCCTGCATCCCACTCTGCCCCTGGATCTTCGGTAGACCGTTCGTCAGGCTTTAAAAAGAAGCTATCCATATTCAACACAAGGACCTTCTTTCCTTCCTTTTCCAGCACTTTCTTTAGGGAATCGCTAATGTAAGTACTTTTACCCGTTCCTGCAGGCCCGCCAATGGCAACGACATATGGTGTTTGTCGCTCGACCTTCCTGCAGTCTGCGAGAATAAGTTCCGTTAAAGAAACAAGAACGCGCAGATTTCTCTGTACCGAGTCACTAATTGGGGTGTCGGAGGTTGGGGAGGTGTTTGCGGGTGAGGTGCTGAGGGCATGGATATCTGCCATTGCGATGGCAAAAGGTATTTTGTCGAAAATTGCCTCTTCAAATCCAACGCCTGTATTTTTGACTATATCGATCCACTCGGGAAAAAGCCACATAAAGGGTGTCTTAATAAACTCCCCTGTCAACCCACGGCTCACGGCAAAGGTAAATACATCCGGAGTTCTATTTATCTTTCTCAGATATTGCCTTGTTAATTTAAGCCTCTTCTGCGGGTTTGGGTCGTTATGATATGCAGGGCCTTGTGCTTCTAGAGAATAATAATCCATGTCAGTGTCCCACAAAATTGGGCGGTCATCCTTACTCAAGTCTGGCATGCTTTCTGGGCTTTCAACAATGTGGACTTTTATTCTTTTTATTGCTTTTATGTTCTCATAGTCATTCGATTTTAGCAAAGCGGCTTTCCAGTTTCTGTTTTTCGGGAGAGTAAGGCCGATAATTTCTGTTGGTTGCCCTCCCTTCTGTTTAATTATATTCTGTAATATTGCGACACCCGCTGGGAGATTTTTACAACTAGCTTTATACAACACTGCTTCGTAAGTATATCCATTTTCTCTTTCAGGTCCTTGGCCTATTAAATATATTTCGTCAATTAGACCATAATATACGGCTGGTATAGTAAAGTTGATACATGTATACTCAGTATCTAAAGCATCTTGTATCGTGCCTGGCTGGGGAATCATTCCTCCGTATACAGACCTTAAATCATCATGATAATCTAGCCTTATTAAGATGCCTGGTTTAGGTAACCTTCCTATGAGTCTTGAGATTTCCCAGGCTTTGTAAGATCCAGAATGATCATCCATAAGAAAAACTAAAGGATTTAAATTTGAGGTTTTTAGCAAAGTAATATTGTATGGATCGGATACGACATGCCGAAATAGATTCTGATATCCAAGATGGCGTATGGAAGCTGATCGCCCGGCCGGCGAACTGTGGCCGGCTGGCGGGGTGTCGGAGATTGGGGAGGTGGGTTGTGAGTCATGGGTTGTGTGTTGTGGGTTTTTTTGAGCTGATAGCTGATG
>CAZYBL010000195.1:0-1831 GCA_964645805.1 uncultured Candidatus Peribacteria bacterium
GCTTGTGCTGCGATAGTAACCATGTTCATGCCCATTGCTTCATCGGTATCACAATTAATAGTCAGAAAAATATGATCATTAGATTCATCGATTGAGTAATTAATGATTTTTAAGTGATTACTTGTATCTTCACCAACGGTTTTCCAGTTATCGCATCGTTCAATTATTGATTCTTCAAAGTTTCGGGATCCCTGCCCGTCCGGCAGGCGGGCGGAATCCGGAACCCGGAATGCAAGCGATCTGTTTATGCCGTGGTATGTAGATTGGGTTTTCACTCCTCCAGATAAACTTAAAGCTTTACATCCACGATTCACACTTGCAACCAACGCGGCTTCGGTTGTGGCGAGGGGGAGGTATATATTTGAAAAATTAACTTTCAAAGGCCCCGCAATCCCTACAGGAATTGGAACATGTCCAAACATTTGCTCGCAATTCCTCTCTTCGGCGCTCCCGAGCTTAGCGGGATCGATTGATAAAGCACTTAAATCGACTCCAAGCTCTCTTTCTATTATCTTTCTTCGTTCACTACAGCGATCGAAGGAATTTATGCCGGAGGTTAATTTTCGTAATTCCATATCTGCGTAATCTGCGTAATCAGCGGTATCTGCGGTTCAGACGAGTGTATGTACAATGTATATACAGGCTAAGAAACAGCAGCTAATTCTTTAATTATCTTAGCACCGGAACCAGTCTTGGCTTCAAAAACCTTGCATCCCTCCTGCGCGTATGCAAATTCGCGTACACGATCGACTGATTCGTCAGTGCAGATTAGCTGAACTGTCGGCCCCGCATCCATTGTGTAAAAAACTGGTAGATGCTCAGAGGTTCTAAGTTCAATTATTTCATTTGTAATGCGATGAGTATCATCAGTCAGGTAATTAAGCGGGGGAGTTGAGGTTTGCATAACGTGATGCATGTCCAAGACATCTTCTTCACAAACTGCTGTAAGTTTTTCAAAGTCTTTTGCAAGCACTGCATCGATACAATCTTTCTGTCTACGATTCATGATAGCGTCAATTCGTTCAGTGTAATGAGGACTGGAGTGAGCAGTAGGATGACCTTCGGTTGAGCCTACTTTCTTCTCTAGCATTGTAGGGACAACTATGATGTCGTGGAGTACCCAATGGTTTTCATCAGCGAATTGCTTTCCATATGAACTATCAATCTCTTCTCCTTTGCCAGCGACCAAAGCTACATAACCTCCATGCACACTTCTTCCGGCAGAACCTGATCCAAGCCGCCCAATTACACTGGCTTGTTCATCGGTTAATTCAATAGTGGATTTAACCAAACCTTGAATTGCTTTAGCTAAACAACTAAAGACTGCAGCGGAGGAAGCGAGGCCTACTGCTGGTGGAATGTTTGATCTGACTGTAATTGAGCAGGATGCAGGAATTGCATCAGGTGCTCCGAGTTTGGTCAGGTACGCTTTGGCGTTATCCAAAGTCTTACCGAATCTTGCTATATGCTTTTCTCCAAGCTCACGCTCGGTCCCATCTGGATTAAACGAACGAACAATTAGCTCACGCGAGTGATCAATATCAATTTCCACTGTTGGACCATCGAGTGACATAGAAAATGAATCGGCCATAGGGAGCCTTAGATTTTCATTTCTATTGCCCCAGTACTTTATCCAGGCGGAGTTTGGAGAGGAGGAAGCAGTGATCATAATTGATAATTGATAATTGATAATTGAAAATTATTTCTCATTGAGGTGTGTACATTTTAAATGATATTTATCCAGAATAATTTGAAAAATCCCCGGTTTTTTGTGGATCGCCAAAACCATCCCACCCCCTCCGGTTCTCCCACCCGCCCCCAATACCTTTGC
>CAZYBL010000196.1:0-1827 GCA_964645805.1 uncultured Candidatus Peribacteria bacterium
CAATAGCCGCTTGAGCAATAGTTCCTTGTGTGTGTAACATTTTTGGCCAGGTTTGCCAATTTTGGGCAAGCTGTACCAAGTTTTGAAGTCGCCGGCGGCTATCTTCCGTTTTTTGAGCTATAATTTCTATAAATTGAAAAGGTTTACGTTCTTTTCCTGAAGTAAAATCACTTGTCCGTAATAATTTTTCTAGAGGCTCATTATATTGGACTATTGACAAGTTTATTCCATCAGGACCCAAGTAATATTCTATACGTTCTCTATTGAAAAACTGCCTCTGATATTCTCTTTCCTCAACATCATCATAGTATGTTGCTAACCATGTATCATTATCTTCTCTAAGTCTGTGCCGTACATACTGCCAGTCGTCCGTTGACCTCAATAAAACACATAGATGACCGCCAGATCTAAGTAATCTGTGAATTTGTTGAAAGATCTTTTCCAATTCAGTTTTTGTGAAATAATGTAAACTCAATCGGGCATATATAATATCGTATTGGCCTTCGAGTTTTGTCAGTTCTTCTCTTATATCACCCCAAATAGGCTCGATGGACGGATCATCTATTTCTCTTTTTACTTGCTCAATAGTAGTTACTCGACAACCTAGCTTAGCAAAATATAATTCATCTCGAAAATCGCCAGCCCCCAGACTCAAAATCCTTGTTCCAGGATTAATTTGTAAATCATGTGCTATTTTTACAGCTAAGTCATTCACCTCGTCCGTCGGTACCTCAAGACGTTTCTTCTCCTGGTCAGCTCTTTCACTGTAAGGGGTTGCAGCTTGAGCCATTGTAATTTTTGGTTCTTCAGATAGATTTAATTCCACTGCTTCATACGAACCACGCTCGCGTACAAGCTCAAGATGTCCGAGATCCTTCTGGGGTGTCGCAGTTTCGATGTGCGGTTCTTCATATCCGAACAATTTCTTAGTGAACGTTATTCTCTGCGTGGTCTGGCCACGTGTGTTTTTTACCTCCAGCACAAAATCTTTCCGCTCATCCGCAGCATTCCACAGTATTCGGGCGAATGCATGTATGTCTTTCTCAGGCAGATCGATTCCAACCTGGCCCAGGGCACCTCGTATTAATTCTTTTTCTCTTCTCGTATATCGGTCGGTTTCCCCTGATTTGGCGCGTCTGAATGCCATGCCTAAATCAGAATCGGGATTAGACGGATTGAGGTTGCGTGCCTCAAGGAGGGCGAAGGGAGTGAACGCTGCAACTCTTGTTAAGTCTATAGTGAGAGCGTCAAAGCCGAAATAGCCCATAAAGAAGGCTGAGACAAATGATACCGCAAATCCTAAACACACGACTGCGATCGGCGCTCCTACGGCAGCGTAGATAGGAACGGTTCTACCTTTATCCGCGATATATTGCCCGCCTATTACTATTCGTTTACCGGTCCTGGTGTCCTCTCGGACGTTAATCTTTATTTCCCCGCGAAAACCATCCAGTATCCAGTGCGCCCGCTCGTGTATCCACACCGCGAAGTAAGCAAGGTAATATCCCACGAAAGGTATACGATTTAGGAGCCTCAACCCCGGGTTGGGGAGGGTCTGGAGAGGGGGTGGGGATTTGAGGGTTTCAACGGGTTTTTCTGCTATTATTCCTACACGCCGAGCTCCATCAGGGTCTTTAATTACAATACGTAGTTCAGTAAAACCTAATTTTACAAATACGTTGGCAAAAGGTAAATGGGACAAATCTGATAGCTTGCTATCTGCATGTGCTCTTGCAATAGAGGTCTTCAAAAGAGTTAGGACTTTACCTTCTTTCTCTTCGAGTTTTTTGTATTCATATTCATCTTTTCTTAGATCAGCAATACGTC
>CAZYBL010000197.1:0-1078 GCA_964645805.1 uncultured Candidatus Peribacteria bacterium
CTCTCCGCCTTCTATTACCGCCATGCAGGAATTTGTGGTTCCCAGGTCGATTCCGATTATTTTGCTCATAATAATATAATGGTAATTAAGTTAGCAGTCGAAAGTATAGAGTGCTAATTAAAGCTCGTCAATATATTAAAAGTTGTTATTTTTGGCTTCCAAATCGCAAATAAATGCACCCTCCCCCCTGGGGTGGGTTATCCTTGGGTGGGTGGACCGGCAGTCCATAATGTGTTTTTGATGATCTCGCGTCAACCCCATTTCAAAAAAAACTTTCAAGTGTTCCCACTTTTTCCCTTGAATTAGGGATGAAAGACGTTCCCCCCTATGGGGGAACAACCCGTGTTCAAATGAAATTAAACACAAATTCGCAGCCGGGATTCGTCAATCCCGGCTATAATTGCCGGGAGCCACGGCTCCCGGCTGCGTTTTATTTATAATATTAATGCTATGTTCCTAGACGAAGTAAACATAACGGTAAATGGAGGTAATGGCGGAAAAGGCTGCACAGCCTTTCGACACGAAAAGTATGTCCCAAGAGGAGGACCATGTGGCGGTGATGGAGGAAGTGGAGGTGACGTATATCTTGTCGCAGATGAAAACACAGATACATTGAGCGACTATTCATCTGACAAAAAATTTAAAGCCGAAAAGGGCCAGATGGGACTGGGTAAAGATATGAATGGAAAAGGAGGTAGTGATCTAGTTCTAAGAGTTCCGCCAGGCACTGTTGTGATAGGAGAAGAAGGAGAGATGGTTGCTGACCTTTCCGTTAATGAGCAAAAAGTACTGGTAGCCAAAGGTGGCAAAGGCGGTTTTGGAAATGCACACTTCAAATCATCAGTCCGTCAAAAGCCGGACTTCGCCGAACTTGGTGAACCGGGCGAGGAGAAGAAGATCAAACTTGAACTTAAACTTGTTGCCGATGTTGGAATCATTGGTTACCCAAGCGTAGGTAAATCAACACTGATCTCCGTCATTAGTTCAGCCAAACCAAAGATTGCAGACTATCCTTTTACAACACTCGTTCCTAATCTTGGTGTTGTTGATGTTGAGGATCGTTCCTACATTGTTTGTG
>CAZYBL010000197.1:1088-1815 GCA_964645805.1 uncultured Candidatus Peribacteria bacterium
AGGCGCAAGCGAAGGAAAAGGACTTGGAGACAAATTCCTACGCCACATAGAACGTTGCGGAATACTTGTCCACTTGCTGGACGTAGGACGGGCTCTCGATGGAACTGAAATAGATGCACAATTACTCAGGGATGATTACGATGCAATTAGAAATGAGCTTGATATGTACTCTCCTACTCTCTCAAAGAAAAAAGAGCTAATAGTTCTAAACAAAATTGATCTGATTGGAAACAATGCACTCAAGGTCGAGGAAG
This sequence comes from uncultured Candidatus Peribacteria bacterium, assembly GCA_964645805.1. Classification (GTDB taxonomy): domain Bacteria; phylum Patescibacteriota; class Gracilibacteria; order Peribacterales; family Peribacteraceae; genus UBA2144. Next base: position 1,343 of record CAZYBL010000197.1, read on the forward strand.
ACCTTAAAGAACTTGGGCTTGATATATTTATGAGTATTTCATCAGCGACGAAACATGAAACTGATATGCTTAAAGTAAAGCTTCATCCTATGGTTCTGGAAGAACGAAAGAACCGGGAACCCGTAGAGGTTGAATCAGATGAGGTGCCTACTATCAGGCCTCTTGAGGATTCTAATAAAATGGGAGCTTACCAGATCGAAAAGCAACCTGACGGTTCCATCGTCGTCCACGGCAAAAGGCTTGAGCAATTTACAAAGATGACAGATTTTTCTAAGGAAGGCGCAGTCCAGCGATTTAAAGACGTTGTTGAAAGAATTGGGCTTAAGAGCACTCTTGAGAATGAGATTGGGGAGAGTGGAGTTGAGGTGAGTGTGGTTATTGGGGGGATAGATGTTAGCGAACACATTTGAAAATCCACTTCCTACTCTGAACTGTGAAATGCATATCGCCGCATAATACCTGTAAACACCATC
>CAZYBL010000198.1:0-1782 GCA_964645805.1 uncultured Candidatus Peribacteria bacterium
CAGCTTAGAGACTGTGTCACAATCCTTCTTTGTCATTGCGAGCGACCGCAGGGAGCGTGGCAATCTCTTTATTTATAATGCATTATGAGATTGCGTCGGTCGTTTCACTCTCTCGCAATGACACTACGACACAGTCTCTTAGCGTATGTTTTATAGTATTAATTAAACCAGAAAGGAAATGTATTATGACCTCAAAGAATGTCTATGAAAAACTTGGTGATGTTTTAAGAAAAGCCGGGGGAGCTATTCCGGTAATACCCAATGAGGAGTTTTTCCTGCTATTAAAAGACCTGGTAGATGAAGAAGAGGCAGTTATTGCCATTGAATTACCACGTAAGCCGATTTCAGCAGAAGCATTAGCGAAAAAACTCGGGAGATCCAATGAGGATGTCAAATCGAAACTAGAGTCGATGACAAATAATGGCGTCCTCCACGCCCTAAAGAATAAAGAGGGCATGTATGAATATAATATACTCCCCCTTCTTCCAGGAATATTTGAAGCTCAAATCTATCGTGGAACCAAAACAGAGCGCGACTATCTCATCGCTAAACGATTTAAGAATTATTTGGGTGTAATTAACAAGTTACGTGACTCCCTTCCTGAACCACCCCCCCCACCTTCTACTTCATATTTTCGGGTTCTCCCTATTGAGGAAGAGATCGAAGCGGGGACAAAAGTTCTTCCATATGCTCAGCTATCGCAATATGTGGAAAAAACAAAGGCCATAGCCGTAGGAACCTGCTTCTGCCGACACTATGCAACGCTACTTGATGAAAATGATAATTGTGGCGTTTCGCATAACAATTGTATGGCCTTCGGAGAGGGTGCGATTTTTATGTCTGAGAGACACAATGGGAGGCTCGCTAGCAAGGATGAAGCCCTTCAAATACTCAAAAAAGCAGAGGAAGAAGGACTCGTCCATTGTTCTGCAAATACATCGGAAGAACTCGTCTTTATCTGCAATTGCTGTTCTTGTCACTGCGGTATCCTAAGCATGGCCAAAGCAGCATCATCTGCGTCAGCCATACTCACTTCGGGATATCACGCGCACGTTGATCCTGATCTGTGCACGGCTTGTGAGACCTGTATAGAGAGATGTCCTGTTTCCGCTATTTCCATTGATGAGGTAGCATCTGTTGATGACCTTCAGTGTATCGGATGTGGTCTCTGTGTAAGTACTTGCCCTTCTGAGGCGATGAATCTTGTTGTAACGCTTGATAATGTTACACCTCCTAAGAAACTCGGTGATCTAGAAGCAACTTTAAGAGGAAGCTAGTACGTAACAGGGATTTCGGAAAATATTATCCTGTACCCCAATTGAGTCAAAACACTCAATTGAGAGCTATCAGCCTTCATTCCTTTCTAATTCCATTCTTAAAATATTACTCCTCAAGAGGATAACATGTATAAAGTGTTTAAATATTTCATCACTTTCACCGTGATTGTTCTTATCCTGGCGAGTTGTAGCGTAAGGGATAAACAGGGTAAGACACCACGTATTAGTGAAATAAAGGTACAAGTGACGGCACTTATAAATGTCAATCTTGTACCAATGACACATGAAAGGGTAGTCCAAAACCAAACTGTCCTGGTTAAGGGAACAAGGATCATTGCAATCGGTCTTTCAAATGAAGTCGACATTCCCGACGATGCAATCGTTATCGATGGAAATGGCGCCTACTTAATGCCCGGGCTGGCCGACATGCATATGCACACGAGAGATGATTGGTTCAGCAATGCGTGGCCGGTCTCCCCAACTAATCTATACCTTGCGAACGGCG
>CAZYBL010000199.1:0-1781 GCA_964645805.1 uncultured Candidatus Peribacteria bacterium
ATTCTCTATAAGGAAAGCTAATTGTAAATGGATAAGTGGGCTCGATTAGCTCATTCCTATGGCGGGACATAACAGCCACTCCTTTGGATTCTTGAGCGTGAGCAGAAGTTGTAAAAAGTAGAATTATTATAAAAATCGCTATGAGAAACTTTGTTTTCTTCTGTATATTATTTCTGGATATCATATATCTACCCCAACACTTGAACCACGCTGATATCATATACACACTCCAGCTCTGAGATTTTCTGTATCTGTGTCGTATTTGCGACTCCCCAATACTTATCTGGAATTGAACGGGAATCTGCATAGTCCAAATCCACTCCTATGCCCTCTATGGCTCGTCCACAATCTCCAATTGAACCATAAATGTAATATTTCTCCCGCTCATCAAGATCATTTGTTCTCCACCCAACTCCAAATACCTCATTATCATCCACAGTGATATTTGTATCTGGCTTGTGCATAGAAATTCCGATGCGGATTTTATCTAGCGAACCATCTACAAGAAATGCTTTGTATCTGACTGATAGATCTGCTTTGTCTTCCTCTGAATAGATTATATTTCTAAGAGTTTGACCTGTTTTGTCCTCTGGATTTATCTCGCCTATCCAGTGAATCTGAGTGAAGTTTGCAATCCTATCGATCTGATTGAGGTCGATTTTAGCAACATAATAATCATGAACGGCGACTTTCAGTACTTCAACCCCATACTTGTTCGGTTCAGTTAGGCACCAGCCACAGGTACCTTCCTGGGTACGGAGATAGACATAAGTGTAGTCTTTCTTGCCGACTAAATCGTAGATCGCTTGGTCAACTTTTTGAGTAACTGTGTATTCTCTATAAGGAAAGCTAATTGTAAATGGATAAGTGGGCTCGATTAGCTCATTTTGCGGGGGACTCTCAACAATCCTGCCCTCTGTCGTTTCATCCGCATCTCCGTCGCTAGGAGTTTCAGTTTCATTATCCTCTGACTCCATTTTGTTCTCTTCTATTGATTCAAGATTGGTATTTACTATAGTGTCTACTTCCTCCAGAGATAATTCAAAAGTCTTGGAGTCTACCGTTTCTCCCTCGATTTTTGACTCAATGGTTTCAGAGAGCTCTTCGAGGAATTCGAGTTGTGCGTATCTGGTGCCGTGGCGGTTGTTGCCGGCGATAATGGTTATGGTTTGGCCTCCTGTCCATAGATTTGCTCGGGCGAAGATTCCGCCGGTTCCCTTGGACTTTCTTAAGAAGGCTTGTTCGTCTTCTGAAAGGATGGTTTGTACGACTTCTCCAATACCTTCTGGGGCATCTGGACCACCGAGAATGAGGATGTTTTCGAAACCCTTGAATACGTCAAAGGAATCTGCGTCTACGTATATAATATCGAAGTCTGGGAACTCGGAAGTGTAATCGATAGAAAGGTCGCGGTCTATTGAGTTTGCGAGGATTACGAGGTCGGGGCTGTCTTGTGTCTCTGCTTGGGCGAAGGAGAGGATAGGTAAGAAGACGACTAGTACAACTGTTGCAAGAACTAACTTTAATTCCCCCATACCAACCAAGACTGCGTAAACTCTTATTACTTATATACGTGGCGATTTGACAGGCATTCCTGGAAATTGATGTGAGAAACAAGCCTTAAATACAAAGTAATGCTATGGAATTATTGTTAAGATGGACAAATTTGTATCCGCTATGTTGAGCCTCATCCTGCCAGGCCTAGGACAGTTCTACAACAAAGAGCACAAGAAGGGTGTCTTATTTCTGCTTGTCGGGATTGTGTTCAGCTTTCATCCAGT
>CAZYBL010000200.1:0-1768 GCA_964645805.1 uncultured Candidatus Peribacteria bacterium
GTTTCAGATTTGAATTCGAGGTTTTACATACATCAACTATTTAATTAAATAGTTGTTATAACAAAATGTGATGGTATATACTTGTGATAGTGAAGCAAAGAACAATTATATTCCGGCAATTAAAAGCATTATCAAATCAAAAACGTCTGGATATATTAGTCTATCTCAGGAAAAATCGCTCAGCATATGTAGGAAAGCTTTCAAAAGAAATTGGCATTTCTATGCAGGCACTTTCGAAACACTTAAAACAACTTTCCGATGCCAACATCATAACCTCCAAAAAACGCGGCCTCTACGTCACGTATCGCTTATTCGTCCCTCAAAGTCCGATAGTCAAAAAAGTACTTGATGAACTTTAGCATTTAACTAAACTCTGTTTTGTTATGACGACTCCGTTGTGGATCATCGCAAGTGTTCTAATTATAAGCGCATTCTCTTTCGCGGGAGTTTTCTTGTTGGCGCTTAATGAAACTTCACTTAAAAAACTTCTCCATGTATTCGTAAGTTTCGCAGTTGGTGCAATCTTTGCGGCTGTGTTCCTTCACTTACTTCCAGAAATTTCTAAAGATTCACCCGACTCAATTACCCCTTATATGTTAGTACTTGCAGGAGTCATTGGTTCTCTAATACTTGAAAGATTTATCCACTGGCATCACTGTCATGATATTAAATGTACGAAGCATAAAAAGCCGGTTGGAATGCTGATACTTTTTGGCGATGGAATGCACAACTTTATTGATGGCATTATGATTGCAAGCGCATACCTGGTTGATATCGAACTGGGGATTGCGACAACTATTGCAGTTATATTCCATGAGATTCCACAAGAGATTGGGGATTTTGCAGTGCTTATTCACAGTGGATACACAAAAAGTAAAGCCTTGTTTATGAATTTCCTAAGTGCGCTCGCTTCGGTACTTGGGGCATTAGTGGTTTTATTAATTTTTAGGCAAGCACAAGGGATAGAATCGATTTTGCTTCCAATAATGGCGGGTAACTTCCTTTACATTGCAGGGAGCGATCTGGTCCCCGAGCTACATAGAGAAACGAGCTTAAAAAAGTCGATTCCGCAGTTTTTTGCGCTACTTTGCGGGATTGGTGTTATGTGGGGACTAATGTAACTCCTGTCAAGCCAGTCACATTGACCCATCTTTTGTTAGAAAGGTATCTTGGCCTCCTTTTTCTAACCCTTTTGCTATATGTCACCAACTATCATTTACAGCCAAAAGAATAAACAAAACAAACAACTTTCTCCTCTCGTGCCTCGAAGCGCCGAGCGAAGCGAGGTGCGAAGTGGTATGAAAAATACTTCCAAGATCAGCGCCATGACTGCTCTTGCGAGCTTACTAATGGCAGTTCCTCTTTCGGTCGCGGCGTTGGGAGCTTCGGATTTTCCGGAGCCGAATTTGGGAGAAAGAGTGGACAGTCCTTACAAGCCTTACACATTCAGAGCCGGTGAATACGGACCGCAGGATTACGATGGTTTTGAGGCCTGGGATCCCGAGTGGCTCAGGCGCAAGCTCAGATTCAGACCCGACTATCGTCAAGACCCGACGTTTATGCCGGGAACAATTTATTACGATCACAACTGTCCGTGTTGGCGTGTAAGTGGATATAGCGGTCAACACTTTAAAACAGTTGGACCTATAGGTTCACAGTTCTACCAAAAAGCAATGAGCAGATCTGCTGATGCTTTTGCGGATCCAGGCGTTCGCACTTACAGCAATTATCAGTACAGGTTCGAAAATCAATTGCGTTCTATCCGTTA
>CAZYBL010000201.1:0-1759 GCA_964645805.1 uncultured Candidatus Peribacteria bacterium
ATAACGAAACGAGTTTCCGAAGCCAGAGTCAATCTGAACATCTCCTGCTACATCCCAATCCCGACGATTTATGACGAGCTCATGCTTTCATTCAAAAAATTGAAGGTGAAGCCGGAACTGATTACAGAAATCGACACCTGGTTTATCAAGAAGACCCCGAACCGCTATGAGGTTAAGCTCCCTGCCCAGATCTTTTATGATTACATCACAGATATCAGAGAGAGGATCAACAAGGGACTCCGAGTAAGCGAGGAGGCGGTAAAGGTTGCGATTAAGGAGGACGACCACGGCCCTGTAATAAATTCGCTGAGGGACAAATACAGATCAGCCCTGAGGGAAGGTATCCTTGATTCAAAAGAAGATTTGGACGTGCTCCTTTTGGCAAAGGAAATGGACGCAACAGTAGTATCTGCTGATGAAGGAATAAGGAAATGGGCTGAGAGGATTGGATTGAAGTATATCGAAGCCAAGAAGTTTCCAATAGTTCTCGAAGAGTTCTTAGAGAGAGACAATAAAAGAGAATAATATTTATTTCTTAGCTATCTTCGAGTGCGTCTCGATAGAATCCTGTGGCGATGTCAGAAAGAACAATCTTTCTTGGATCTATCATCTCATTAATTTGACCTACTTCTAAGAGAGATGTTGGTATATTATTTCTCATCGCCCTTCTTAATTCTCTAACATCTTGTAAAACCAAAAAATGTAAACCTGGTTCGAGAATGAAGTCCCTCATACCATCTTTATTAGATTTTACTAGGTTTAGTAGTGTTGTGTGTATATGCAAGAAATGGATTATTATGGTGCCCGCTTCTTTCTTAGGTTTCTTTCTGCTTTTCTTAGGTTTCTGAACTATTTTTATAGATTCTTTAAGATTTTGTATTGTACTCTCCTGCCATGTGTGTATATCCGCGGGAGTTTTCCCATCTTTGATTATTCTAACATTTTTTACAGAGGAGGATAAATTGGAAAAAACTTTAGACAATCTTTCTAGATAGTCAGATAATAGAGACTCACTTTTGTCTTGTACAACAAAATCATCCTTTGTCATAGACAGCAGTGTTGCAGATAGTCCAAAAATGGTGGAATGAAGTATATCGGGTTGTAATTTTGATATCTCAAAAAAAGATTCTATAACTGGTCTTGCATCTTGTTCTTTTGATAATAGATGGTTTAAGAGCCCCAAAAGATCTTCACATATCTCAGTAGTTATAGCCTTTGCCGATGCAATGTGTTGAATCATTGGTACAAGTAATTCATAAACATCGGCCATCGATAACTTATCAGAGATAATCAGTTTTATCAAAGAGTCTACTATTTTTAAGACGAGCTCTGGTTTATCTGCTTTTCTAAGAACACGTTCATCAACGATCTGAGGGTGTAATTCAGATAACGTAGTTAGAGCTACTGCAGCTGCTCTTTGGACATTATCCTTCCCTGTTTCAAATGCCTGGATAATTATTCTAAAGAGCTCTTCAGGATTAGTAGATACTATATCATCTGCAACCCTCTCTAGAAAATTTGGAAGTACAAAATGTAATCCTGCCCTCACAAGATTTTTAAAGGTTTCTACTGCGGAATGGGCCATATTGGGTATATTGATTGAATTGGATATAAACCTATCTTTAACTATCGTGAATTAATCAGATGCGAATTCTCCCCTCAGGTAATTCTTGATTTTGTCGTTGGTGGATTGATGGAGTCTCTTGATTTTTAGTTTGTTGGCTTTTATTTCGTAGTCGAATCTAATTCCATGGTTTTT
>CAZYBL010000202.1:0-1185 GCA_964645805.1 uncultured Candidatus Peribacteria bacterium
GAACCCACGGCCAATAGGTTAAAAGCCTACTGCTCTACCACTGAGCTACTGACCCGATAAAAGAATGAACAGGTATAAAACTCGATTGTGGCCTGCCCGTCCGTAGTCCCGCGGATGCGGGACGAAGGCGGGTACCACTGAGCTACTGACCCTATGGTAAATATTATAAAACAAAACTTAAATCTAAGCTATAATTACTACCATGAAAAATAAGGTTTTAAGATCGCTTTTGCCAATAGGAGCATTCACAGTTTTATATCTTCTAATTGCTTCATATTTCTCCATCCAATCATCAAACATTGAGTTTATTTACTACATAGGTGTGGTTTTGATCTTAGCTTTAGTAGTAATTGCTGTGCACTTGAGAGTGAAGCTATCAAGAGGAGTTATCTGGGCTCTCAGCATTTGGGGATTACTACATATGATCGGAGGATTGGTTCCAGTACCGGAGGGATTTCTTTATGACGGAGAAAATTCAGTCTTTTATAGCCTCTGGATTATTCCAGAAATACTCAAATACGATCACGTTATACATGTTTATGGATTCGCGGTCGCAACATGGGTTTGTTGGGAAGCATTGCGAACTACTCTGAAAGTAAAAAAGCCTACTGCAGGAGTTTTATTTGCAGTTGCTTTGATGGGAATTGGACTTGGAGCAGTCAATGAAGTTGTAGAATTTTTTGCTGTACTTCTTATTCCGAATACGAACGTTGGAGGATACATAAATACTGGCTGGGATATGGTATCTAATGGAGTTGGGGCTGTAATTTCTGTGATTATGATAAGATTTTTGTGTAAATGATTGATTCCCATTGCCATTTAGCTGACAAGCAATTTAGTTCTGACTTGGGTCAGATCATTTCTAGAGCTAAAAGTGCTGGAGTTGATAAATTGATAACAATTTCGGATACTCTTAAAGAGGGAAAGAAGTGTATAGAGATATGTGAAAAGTACTCAGATGTATTTTGTGCAGTTGGAGTTCATCCGCATGCAGCAAAAGAATGGAAAATGGAAAATGGAAAATTGATAATGAATATGATTGGATCATCTAATAAGGTGGTAGCTGTTGGAGAAATTGGATTAGATTATTTCTATGACAACTCTCCACGTGATGTGCAGCGCGATGTTTTTAAAACTCAATTGAGTGTTGCTCGGGACATGGATTATCCGGTTGTTGTTCATTGC
>CAZYBL010000202.1:1195-1742 GCA_964645805.1 uncultured Candidatus Peribacteria bacterium
AATTTAGGTTCAAAACAAAAGAAGTTTGTGGAAAAAAAGATTATTGATGATGTTGGTTATGAAAAAATCGTGATTCATTGTTGCACGGAGAAGTGGGAGGATGTTAGTGATTTAGTTGATAGGAGATTTATGTTTGGGTTCACTGGGATTGCAACTTACGCAAAGTCAGAGCATATCAGGGAAGTAATCAATAACTGTCCGCTTGAGCAGATAATGATTGAAACCGACTCACCGTATTTAGCTCCGGATAAGTTCAGAGGAAAACGTAATGAACCTGCATTTGTGGTGGAAGTTGCCAAATTGATTTCTGAGATTAAGGGTGTTGATTTGGAGGAGGTTGATCGGGTGACGACTGAGAATACAGTTAGGTTCTTTGAGATTGGAGCGGGATACGGGAATTGAACCCGCGTTTCGGGCTTGGGAAGCCCGCGTACTACCACTGTACTAATCCCGCCCGGCCTGCCAACCGACCTGTCCCTCAAAGCCCGAAGGGGAGAGCGTTTCATTTCGGGCGCCTAAAAAGATCAGTTCTTAGCTTACAATAGCA
>CAZYBL010000203.1:0-1742 GCA_964645805.1 uncultured Candidatus Peribacteria bacterium
TCTCCACACACTTTGGCATTGATACTGAAAAATGCCTCTAAAACTATAATTATTCATTTTTCACTATTCATTATTCATTTTATTATGTAGAATCACCAGCCTCATGTCTCTTTACCGTACTTATCGCCCCCAAACCTTCGCCGAAGTTGTAGGACAAGATGCTGTTGTAACTACTCTTGAGCAAGCCGCTGAAGCTAATAAGCTCGCTCATGCATTCTTGTTTGCAGGTGGCAGAGGTACTGGTAAAACTTCCGTCGCCCGGATACTTGCAAAGATTCTAATGACAAAGGATATTGAAGATGCAAAAGTTCGGGATCAGATTATCAAAGGAGTTGAAGAAGGAAGTATAGTTGATTTGTTGGAAATTGATGCCGCAAGTAATCGAGGAATTGATGATGTTCGTGATTTGATTGAAAAAATTCAGTTCTCCCCTGTTGTTGCAAGTGCAAAAGTCTACATCATCGATGAGGTTCATATGCTTACAAAGGAAGCATTCAATGCACTACTAAAAACTTTGGAAGAGCCACCTCAGTATGCTTACTTCATCCTGGCAACAACTGAACTGAATAAGATTCCACCCACCATTCAATCCAGATGTCAGTGTTTTCCATTCAGATCTATACCCGAAGAAGACCTGATTAGGAGGCTTCAGTTCATCGCAGACCAGGAACACATAAATGTTGACCGCGAATCCCTTAGGTCAATGGCTAATTATGCACAAGGAAGCATGCGTGATGCTATTTCGATGCTTGATCAGATGCGATCTTTGCCTAAAGTAACTGTTGAAGATGTCGAGGAGCGCATGGGAAAGAGTGGTAGTGAATATCTGGAACCACTTTTCGAGGCAATTGATAAAAAAGATAATAAAACTATCATCGAAATTGTTAGAAAGATTGAGGAGGCAGGTATTGCACTTGATGTCTTCTTAAGAATGCTACTTACAACAGTAAGATCTATGCTTCATGAAGCAATCGAAAAGAAGAAAGATACAAATTTTCTTAAATTCATACTCGACACTCTGCTCCAGGCCATCCGTGATGTAAGAGTTGCCCCAGTTCCGGGTTTGATTCTGGAGTCTGCACTGATTTCACTGTGTAGTGAACCGGATGATGGCGGTAAAAAGAAGAAGGTATTGGATCTTAAGTTGGTTAAACCGAAGGAAGAAGAAAAGAAAAAAGAAAAGAAGGAAAAGAAGGAGAAAAAGGAAAAAAAGGAGGTAAAGGACAAAAAGGATTCCGTGGGGGCGCAGCATGCTGCGCCCGAAGAGGAAAAATCCGATGAGGACGCAGCCGAAGAATCTGAAAAGTCAGAAGAGCCCATCAAAGAAGCCTCAGTCGAAGCAGCCGAACTAACCCTAGAGAGCCTCCAGGACTACTGGCCTGACATTGTAAAAGAAACAAAGCCAGCCTCTGTGAAAATGTCATTAAAAAATGGAAGACTGATTGGAGTTAGCGATAAAGCTGTGACAATTGGCTTCTCTTCATCGTTCCACAAAGGAAAAGTCGCTCATCCGGAAGCTGCAAGGGCAATTGAGGAGGTCATGAATAGGATTCTTAAGCGTTCACTCAAACTAGAATGTGTGATTGGGGAAGAAAGTCCGGAGGAAAGTAAGCCGGAGCCGGAAGTTGATTTGGCTGAGGCGGCAGCAGAAATTTTTTAACTAAAGTTTATGAATGTGGACTTAAGCTAAAGCTTCTACAAGATCTGTGGATGCAATGAATCAATTCCAAAGTGTGTGTAAT
>CAZYBL010000204.1:0-1703 GCA_964645805.1 uncultured Candidatus Peribacteria bacterium
GTGCTGCGTCTATCTCAACCAGTATGCAAAACGGAGACGGCTTAACTTTGAAGATGGCAAATAATAGTGCTATAGCTGTCAGGGATTTTTCTCCTCCTGAGAGGAGTGATATATTCTGCAGTTTTTTGCCTGGAGGCCTCACTATGATCTCTATACCGCTTTCCAGTATGTCCCTTTCATCGAGAAGCAAAAGTTCCGCCTGCCCTCCCCCGAAAAGTAACCTAAAGAAACCCCTGAACTCTTCCTGAATCCTTGTAAATGTCTCTAAAAATAAAGACCGGGTCGTCTTATTTATTTTCTGGATCGCCTTCATCAGGGATTCCTTGGCATTCAGGAGGTCCTGCTCCTGATGGGTTAGAAAATTAAACCTCTCCTGCAGTTCCTGATGCTCTTCTATCGCTACGAGGTTGACAGTGCCCATCTTCTCGAGCTTTGCCTTCAGTTCGTCTATCTCTATATGGATATCTTCCCAGTTCTGGCCTTCTTCGATTGAGAGCTGGGCCTCGTCCAAGTCAAGCTTGTATGCCCCGAGGACCTTCTCCCTTATGGAAGTCTGCTTGTATGAAAGATCGTTCCTTTTTATCTCGAGTTTGTGCAACTCTTCCCTGAGGTGTTCAAGCGAAGACTTCTCATCCGTTGTGTTTTGCTCCTCGCCTCTAACCTTCTCCATGAGCTCGGCCTTTTCGGCTCTGATCTGATCTATATCACTTTTTAGCTTTTCTTTTCTTGAGGAATTCTCTACGTTCTCTGATTCAAGCTCCGTATTCTCTCCTTCAAGCTGCTTCATCCGTTCTGAACCTTCTTCGAGTTGCCTTTTTTTGTTTTCTATACCGCCGACTAATTCGTTAAACTGCGCCTCGTCCCTTAAGAGACTCTGCCTCTGGTTCTCCTCCTCCTGGCTCAATGAGGCAAGCTCTGTTTTATACTGGGTCAATTCAACAAGCAGTTCTTCTTTAGAGCTTGATTTCTTACTAACGGAGCCTTGAGAAGTTACGATCAGGGTCTCAAGGGCCTCTTGCTTCTGGACAGAGTCTTTCAGTTCTTCTTTTAAGTCAATCTGTCTTTTGCCGAGCTCTTCTAAGAGCTCTTTCAATTCTTCTGTCTCAGAATCAACAACGATCTTTTCATCGTTCAGCCGGTCAAGCCGGTCTTTAACAGACTGTTTCCTTGTGTTTATATTGGCAAGGGTGATTTCCTCTTTGCGGATCTTCTCATTGACAAGTCCAATGTCTTTTTCGCTGGATTCTAAAGCAGTTTCTTCACTTTTTAGTTCTATATCCAACTCCTCGAATTTTTTCCCAAAGGTCTCTATTTTAAAACGCGCCTGATGCATCTTCTTTTCTCGACCTAAAAGCGAACTGTCGGTCGATTCTCTTGCACTTCCCCCGCATACCCTGCCCTTTTGAATGAGTTTTCCTCCGGCTGTGATTATCTTTGTATCCGGGCTTAATTCTTTTATAAGCTCAAATGGGTCGGTGTCTTCTTTATCCAGTACGTAAATATCGCCCAAGAGATAGTCCAGGACGGCTATATATTCAACTTTTCCTTTTACGAAATCGGCCAGGGGCTTGAGTAAAGTTCCCGCACTTGCTTCTTTTGAATCAGCTTTGAGTATCTCATCTCTCATTATAACCGAGGCCCATCCGAGATTGTTGGATTCGAGGTACTCCAATACCTCTTTTGCCTGAGCGCTGTCCTTCACT
>CAZYBL010000205.1:0-1699 GCA_964645805.1 uncultured Candidatus Peribacteria bacterium
AAGCGAAACATACTTCGTCGTCAATGGCCGAAACCGTTGTTTCGAACCGGGAATCCCAAAGGGACCGGCTCTCAAGGCCGGCGCAATACCGGATTATGCGACCGTGGCAATGTCTGGAAAAAACTTGGAGTGGTTTATATAATTATCGTTGAAGAATCAGTAGTACCTGTGCATGTTCAGGTATGATCTTAATTCGTCGTAGACTTCGTTTGTCAATTTTATTATCTCGTTTTGTACCTCTCTAGTATATGCTTTATAGACGAATTTATCTATGAGCATCCTTATTAGGTAGTAGAATGGCTTTGTTTCCCATGCACCTTCATAATCGGTTATCAGGAAGGATGTGAATATTATCTCCAGCTTACCGTTGTAAAGCTTCTTTTTCAGTCCCTTCTTCTCTACAACTACTTCTTTTAGTTTCCTTCCGATAATCTCTATCCTTATCTCTGTTCTATAATAATCCGATAGTCTCTTATATGGGCGTAAGTCCATCTCTAACTGTTTGTAACCTTTGTACACTTGTTCTACATTCTTGAATTCGTGCTTGTCAAAGCTGTGTTGCTTGAACATCTGGTCTATAATGGTGTAAAGCTCTCTCGGATCGAATAACCCCTCATATTCGAGTCTTCTTCCATCAACCACTGTTAATGTCTCGGCCATTTTAACTAGTTACCTCGTACGAATGCGTGTGTATCAGTTTCCATTCCTAAAAACTTTTTTATTTCGTGTTCTATTCTGAGTGTTTCATACTCGTGAACGTCTATGATTAGGAGTTCATTATCTTTTTTCTTAACCCAGTCGTAGAACCGACCCATCGTTTTTCTGAATGGACTGCCTGTGAATACGTTCTGCCAGTCAAACTCTACTTCTGTTATGATACGTATTGCTATCCTTCCTCCAGTCATCATTCTCTTCTTTCCATCAACAATTTTTTCTTTTTCTATATAATCGAATCCTCTTATTCTAAAGGAAATCCATAGTTTTGTATAAGATGTGTGTCTTTTTTCACCGTATATATCTGATTTAATCTCAGCTCCTGCTGGACCTGCAATCTTTTCTTTGTATCTTTTATCATGTGTTTCATATTTTCTTTCCATCAACCAGTTCATTATTAAGGCATATAGTCCGCCCCAGTCATACTCTCCTTTAAATTTGACTACTGTGTAACCTGATCTGACCTTATATGACATATACTTACTTTTCTGAGAAATAGAGTATATAAAATTTTCGTCTATTTTATTATCTTAATCTAATGGTTTCCAGATTTCTTGGGGCAATGGTTTCTATTCTGTTGGCTTTATGTATTGATCTTGCCAGGTCAAGGCATCGGCTGATTTCTCCGTGGTTCACAATCACTTTTTTTGGTTTGGGATTGCATCTCGCGATGAAATTCATTAGTTCTCTTCTATCGGAGTGCCCTGTTATTTCCAGCTTGTGAACCTCTAGTTTCAACTCTAGCAATTCGTTTTTAGAGCCATTTTTGAAGTTTATCTCTTTGATACCTTGCTGTATCCTTCTTCCAAGACTTCCCTCACCCTGGTAACAAGTGAATATAAGTGAGTTCTTGGGGTTGTCGCCTAGTTGTTTTAGGTATTCTACTGATGGTCCTCCTACAAGCATACCTGATGTTGCTAAAACAATACAAGGACCACCTTCTACAACATTTCCAAAACCGGCACCGGCCCATCCATATAATCCA
>CAZYBL010000206.1:0-1688 GCA_964645805.1 uncultured Candidatus Peribacteria bacterium
AGGAATTGTGCGATTGTGACTCTGAACTAGTATTTGAGGACCTACCCGAAGACGATCCAAAGATAAGGCAGCCAGACATCACCAAGGCAAAGAAACTTTTGAATTGGGAGCCAAAAACCTCAATTGAGGACGGGCTCAAGAAGACAATAGCCTGGTACAAAGAAAACTGAACTAAAAACTGATTTGAAAAATCGATTTGAAAAGATGAAAACCCTGGAAATAAACCTTCAGAAGTCTATCCTGATACTATTCGCAATTTTCACTCTAATTTTTGTCGCAATCACTGTTGCGCTCTCGGGATTCACTTTTTCCATGGGCGGCTCTGGAATTGCACACAGCGGAGCTGTCTATTCACTCTCCTTTTCAATTTTTGACTCGTTTTTGATTCTAGGCTTTGGAGCTGTATTTATTGGCGGCCTCCTTCAGCTGCTTGGAAAAAGTGAAAGAGAAAAAGTGAGCGTCTCGAAAGTCACAATCTTCCTATTTATCGTCATCCTACTCTTCGGAATCATTTTTGAAATCCCAAATGCAACCCAGGAACTGAAGGGAATCGACGAGGCATCTCACGTCATGGCCGCCTACTTTGGTTCTAGTTTGATTAAAACCGCGGTGACTAGTCAAGGAAACCTTGGAAATACAATTCTCAGCCATCATTCAATGTTTCCCACAGGGGAGTTTGTTGCATCCCTAGTGAAATATCCGCCGCTGACCACGTTTGTTTCAAGTCTTTTTTTCATACTCTTTTCACCATTCCTAGGAATTAACACTGCGGCAGCCACAGGTGCAGCGCTTCTTTTCGGAGTCCTCTCTGCAATTGCCTTTTACTATCTTGCAAAAGATTTTAAAATTCCTGAAAAGGTCTCTTTAATTTCAGCAGCAGTTTTCTTCTTTTTGCCAGGGGTTTACATCATTGCAGGCAGGCCAATGTTTGATACAACCCTATTGTTTTTCTCAATACTCACTTGGCTTGCATTTAGGCGTGCAAGACGAGAAAATAATCCAAAAAATTGGCTGGTTCTCGGAACCGTGGCAGGTCTTGGATTCCTTAGCAAGTACACCTTTGTACTCATTTTTGTCCCGCTTGCAGTTATTCTTGCATATAATCTGTTTAAAAAGAAAGAGAAACTGGCCCTGAAGAATTACACAGTTGCAATTCTAGCATTTGCCGCCCTTGCCGTTCCATGGATTTATCTCGCACTCTTCAAAACACCCTATCTCAGCCGGATATGGCTGAATCCTGAGATACATGACTCGGTTCTGAGGTTCTCAATATCATATCTCACAAGCGGAATGCTTGCTACCCAGGTTTTTGGATGGGTAAAACAGATTGGATTTGCTGCGATTCTATTTATTGGGGCTCTTGCAATCGATTTCAAAGCACGCGGAAAAATTGAGAGGCTTGAGCCGCTCATTGTGGCCATTGTCTATCCAGCCTTTTTTATAATCTCAATTGGAAGTATAACTCCAAGGCATATCATCTTCGTAATTGTTCCAATAATGATTTACACACTTCAGGTTCTTGGACAAAAGTATGGGAAGCGACTTTTGTTCATTCTTCTTCTAGTAATGGTTGGGAATATAGTAGTGCTTGACATAGGTGTATCCTCAGGCATTGTAAACCTCCCTACTTCCCTTGGATATTCTTTCATGACTGAGGAATCCATTCCCTGGAATGATGTAATGGCTGT
>CAZYBL010000207.1:0-1651 GCA_964645805.1 uncultured Candidatus Peribacteria bacterium
TTCACTACAGCTCCTTCTGGGGCAATGTTTCCATAGAGAATTGCAAGGCCACCTGTCTTTGAGAATATATCCTTACCTGTTCTAATTACATTTCCGTCTGGCGAATTGCCTAGTTTAAGATAATCAGAGATTTTCCCTGTGATTGTTTTGGCAGTTGCATTCACTGGTGCACCATTTGATTTTGCTACTTTTAGAATGGTAGGCATTCCACCTGTTTTGTGTACATCTTCGATGTGAATCTCTGGGCGCGAAGGTGAGACTTTACAGATATTTGGAGTTTTGTTTGAAAGTTGATTTATTCTCTTAAGGTCGTATTTGATTCCTGCCTCATTTGCTAATGCAAGTGTGTGAAGGACCGTATTTGTTGAGCCGCCCATTGCAAGATCGAGTATGAATGCGTTGTCGATGGATTCTTTTTTTATTATATCAAGTGGTCGGAGATCTTTTTTAAGTAGATCTTTTATTGTATGCGCTGCTTGTTTGAACAGATCAATTCGTTTTGGATTTATTTTCCAGTCTAGGTTTTTGTTTGTGTAAATAGCTGCTGGGATTGTTCCATTACCTGGAAGTGCTAATCCTAGCACTTCTGAAAGGCAGTTCATTGAGTTTGCTGTAAACATTCCTGCGCAACTTCCGCATGTTTTGCAAGCTCCTTCTGCCATGCATGTTAATTCTTTTTTGCTTATTTTTTTTGCTGAATGTTGCCCAACTGCTTCAAATACTGATACTAAATCTTTGTTGTCTTTGCCCGCTAGCATTGGTCCCCCTGAGATATAAAGCGAAGGGATGTTTAGACGGACCATTGCGTTTAGCATTCCTGGTACGATTTTGTCACAATTCCCTATTCCAATCCATGCATCACATGTGTGTGCACCCACTATTGTTTCAATTTGATCAGTTATTAATTCACGCGAAGGGAGTGAGTATTTCATCCCAAAATGTCCCATTGCAATACCATCGCAGACTGCGCCGCCTATATTTGTGTACCAGACATTGAATCCCTGTTTTTTGAGTTCTTTTACGAGAATATCCCCTAGTTTGTTGAGATGTGCGTGGCCTGGGATTTGAGTTGTGTATGAATTTACAATCGTTATGAATTTCTTTTTCCTGTCTTTGAGGTTTTTAATTACTCCTTCGGCAATCATAAGAGAAGCTGCTGGTAACATGTGGTCACCTTCGGCAACGATGCGGCTTCCTTTTTTGTGGATTTGTTGAAAACCGGAATTGATTGAGTTAGTTGGCATTCTACTTTATTAGTTTTTGCAGTTCTGCAGCAAGTTTTTCGGGTTCGTCGCTTCCGATTCTGTTCTTTTTTCCATTTTTCATTTCGATTTCGATTCCTTTTGATCCAGACACATTATAGATCCATCCAGTGCCTATGAAATGGATACCTAATCCGTAATACCAAGGATTTTCAACCGTTTTGCAAGCTTTGATATCTTGGAGTTGGTAGGCTTTTCTGATTAATCCAATTCCGAATGCTATTTTCAGATCTTTGTTTGTGATTGTGACTTTTAAACTATAGAAAAGGAGTATTGTGATTAAAAATATTACTAATACTGAAATCAGCGTTATATTTGCTACTGAGCTTAGCGGCTCTTCATTTACTGTTATGAATGTAGGGACTACTATTATTCCAATAATTGCAAAT
>CAZYBL010000208.1:0-1648 GCA_964645805.1 uncultured Candidatus Peribacteria bacterium
TCACTCACAAGCTTCTCGGAACAGGGGATGAAGTAATGAAGTACTATGTCCAAGGCATATCGAAGTGTCTTTTCATCTATTCTGAGGAAATCCTTGAGAAAAGGGACAGTTACCTGGGGCATGAGGCTGATATTTTGGTTGGGAAAATTAACAAAATTAGCAGTTAACACGTTTAACTTATTGCTGCCTACAGGTGCACCGTTAACTTTGTTAATTGTTAATTCTGCTAATTTGATACGCCTGTAAAGTTCACCTACCTTTATGAGCGTGGCGATTTTCAATGCTGATACCAATCCTCTGAAATAAAATGCTTCTATTTCCTCTTCTTCATTTTCGTATATGTGTAAAGACACATCTCTTCCTGCCTTATTGTAAAGGGCTAATGCATCTTTATCTAAATCGATAGTGATTTTTCCCGTTGATTCAAGCAACAAATTAAACCATCCAATCCATCTACCCATCTTTTCTGCTTTCTCGTCACTGTCAGAGGAAATTGGACCCAAGTCCTTCATATCTTTTTTTCTCTCGGGCCAAACAACAAGGAATCTAGGAAGAAATCCAGATTCTACTGCATTTATTGTCAGGTGATTAGTTATACCCCTAATTGTCGTTGCGCCGTTGAATGTAATGTACACATTCTTCAATTCGATATGTTTCTGTAGTGATTGTCTTAGTCTCCTACGATAGTAATCCGGATTGTCATACAGGTTACAAAAAAAGCTTTCAGTGCCTTGATTATACCGTTTCTGCCAATTAGCAAATCTGCTCGAAACCTCGGGGTCTATAATGTATTTCTGCCCACATTCACTAAGCTCATCTGTCAGAGCTTCCGGGGAACTGTCATCTGGTATTTTCATGTCTTGCAATCTTGAATACTTGATAACATCATCCATCAAGGACAGCGCCGTTGATTTTCTTGACCAACTAGACTTGCCGATACATAGCGCCCAGATATTTGTGTATATTCCTCGTGGTTGGATGTTTATGAAAAGGTTTCTCTTCACTGCTATGGACAGCAATCCCAAAGCCGATACAAAATTAAATTCGGGATAGGCATCAGTTTTCTCTGAGACCCATTTCATATAATCCTTTATAAAATGTCCATCTGGAAGCAATTTCTCATAATCTTTCCATTCATTCTTCTTCCCATTTCCACCATCTATCCCTGACATAATTCAATTCCCCTCTTCCCATTTACAATGAGCTTCCGCGACACCATCTCTTCCAGAACAATTTTAGTTGTTGATTTATCGAAGTGGAATGACTGTGAAAAAATGCTATGAACTTCCCGACGCTTCAGTGTCCTACCGTCTGCTGAATTTTTCAGAAGTTTTTGATAGGCATGCCAAAAGAAATCAAAACCCTGTGGGGGCCGGCGTTTATAAATTATGGGGTTCGAACCCCTTAAGAGGTAGGGGCGGTTAGCCATAATCGCTATCAACCTCCCCTTCCTTCCTCTCTTTTTCCAACTTCTCCACTGTTTCTAGTATGGCCTTAATCCATGTTTCCTTATTCATAGTGGCTCTCCTTACCGTTTTTTCCATACTGATATAATTTGAGCTGGTGGAGCATGCCGATTTTCTTGATAATACTGTTCTCAAGACTCTTCTCATAACGGAGAAGCATATCGCTTTTGTGTTTAGGAACG
>CAZYBL010000209.1:0-1643 GCA_964645805.1 uncultured Candidatus Peribacteria bacterium
TGGTGGTACGTCCGGTATTGTCGGTTGGTTTAGTGACAAATTAGGAGACCTGGGTGGAGACGTTATAGATTTTCTAGACAATTATGCAGATCTTGATGAGCTAGAAAAAATGTACCGCGCAGATCCATCTGATAATCCTACTATGGGAGATGATGAGCAGATGTATTTTGTGAGTAGGGCAGATTACATTGGTTCAGGAGATGAAAAACCACCTGGATTCTATTTGATTGAACTAACGGCAGGTATAGCTGGTGCAACAGTTACTGAGACGCGTCTTGTGAAAGAGAGCAATTGGGATAAAACTCACAACAAGGTCAACCTGGAGCTTGGGTCAGAATCCGAAAGCCTCTCTGGTGCGGACGAGTCTAATACTTATTATATTTCCGATGGTAAAACAGTCTATGATGTCAAAACATACACATCAGGATCATCGAGTAAAGGTACACTCAACTCTTATACTGTAGAAGGGCCAGGAGAATTTGAGATAAGCTACGACTACATGTATTATGCACAGAGCAATGGTGGCGATGCTAATATCAGAACATATCTCGACGGCAATAGGATTGACAAGTTCGAGTTCAAGTCCCCATTTAATGGAATATGGGGAACAACAGCAAACACTCTTTGGGGCGCGTCCCCGCGCAAAATTACTGTGAACCTGGATGAAGAAAAGACTTATACAGTAAGATTCGACTATACTAACGGCGACTACAAAGTTAAGATGAAGAATATAAAAATGCACGACCCCGCCATAGCAGACCCCTTAAAGGTATATCTACCAGACACCTTAAAGGTATATATAACAGACACTGATGATCTCAAACAGACAAACCTCGGCTGTGCAGTACTCAAAGTTATCCCAGACGACTAATCAAGAATAATCAATAGTCTGTAATTGTTTTCTGATTCGGGTCGTAGAATTTTGCCTTCTTCTTTTGGCCAGGCTTGAGAAGGTGACCGTATTCTCCTCCACCCCCTGGGTAGTATTCCAGTTTGCCATCTCTAAACAATCCAATATAGTCTGCAGTCTCTGAGTGGATTTCCTTCAGCTTTTCAATCTCAGTATCAACCAGAGTGGCGATTTCGGTTCCGCACTCATCTATAAAACTCTTCCAAAGGTCCTGCACCTTTATGGATGTTGGAGACTTGACTCCAACCGCGAGCGCGATGATTTCCGCCAGCGGGGTTATGGAGATGTAAGGGGGGCGGTCTGTTCCTTCCCATCCACCAATCTCACCGATCCTGTCTTTCACACCCTTCTTGATGGTCTTGCCACACTCCGGACACCTCCAGTTCAGCTTTTTTGCCGCGTCCAGTTCAAAGAATGTGAGGCATTTGATACACCTGGAAACATGATACTTTCCATAGATACAGGGAACCCCGATATTCAGCTTAACCTTCCCTTTTTTCAAGGATTCCGTGATTTCCTCGAAATTTAAAGCTTTTACCTCGAGCCGGTTGAATTCCCGTCCAATACGGTGCGGCCAGGGGCCGTGAGCGTCCGAGTTTGTGATGAAAGTGACGTTTTTGAGCTCTTCTATTGCATTTGCGAGCTTTGTGTTCGCTGAAAGCCCCAATTCCAGGAAATCGACCCTATTAGTCGCCCCATAGCAGTCGTAGATCGAGTCAAACTGGGAGTAGAC
>CAZYBL010000210.1:0-1642 GCA_964645805.1 uncultured Candidatus Peribacteria bacterium
AGCTCCCTATCCTTCCTGCATTTCTCAGACAGATGATTTCCGCGTGTGCCATTGGATCATTGTCCTGGACGCGTTTGTTATGACCCCTTCCAACTATTTGTCCGTCCTTGACAAGAACTGAGCCGATCGGGATACCTCCCTCTTCCAACCCTTTGCGGGCCTCAGCTATCGCCGTTTCTATGAATTCATTTCTATCGTCACTCATACAATAGGAATCCCTTTGAGATATAAAAATCTTTCACAGCTCTAGGAAAATATTTAAGTCTTGGTGACAAATCATAGACAATGGCAGAAGATTCTAAAGATTTTCACAAAGAGTTTGCAGAGGCTATGAAAGAAAAAGGTCATTCTATTTCAGTCTCGTCCGATACATTCAGCGCAGTATCCTATGGGGTTTTTGAATGGGGAGTAAATGCAGACCCGGGGATTATTGTTAGAAAGTGTGAGAATCTTCTAAATCTCTGGCGTTCTATACCACAATGCAATGAACTAGACTGTACTGGAGCATACAGGAATCTAAAATCGATCTATTCCGATGTACTCCCTGAAAATGTAAGAGCTGCATATGATGGTTTCTTAGATACTGAATACGAATCGATTTGGGATCTCTTTGAGAAATTCCCCAATGATTTGGTTTTAGAAGAATACAGAGAAAAACTTTCAAATACAATACTCAGCATCTTCGGCCTTTTTACATCTCCTATCATGCAAAGAATAATGGTGGTAGCTGAAATAGAAGATCTTAATACGGAATTTTTATTGTCACATGATAAGGATGAGCAGCTTAGTGACTTCAATGAGGCTCTTAGTGATCTATGGGCAGGCCTTGCTATGTTGAGCATTGAAAACACAGAAGAAACCAGGAATAAATTTGATGAACTCTATTTCACTTTTCTAGGAGCCTTTTGGAAAAGTGAAATGCTTTCACACAAGGAAGCAAGCACATACACAGATAAAGTTAAGAAGTTTTTTTCCACCTTAGATGATCTAAAATTGAAGGAAATCGACATTGGAATCAGAAGGTCCTTCTTGATCTATGAGGCTTTTGTGCTAATCGACGTTATAGAACGGTTTTTGAAATCAACTCCCATCATACAGATTCATCTACGAAAAAGGAGAACAATAAGGAGTCCTACTGATTTCAAAAAAATGCAGTATATGCTTGGAATGAGACCAGCTTCCTAGTCAACTTTTCCGTAATTCTTCTCGTAAAACTCTTGGACTTCTTCTGGACTCGGGAGCTTGAAATTCTTCCAGACATTTATTACAGGTTCCAGCTCCTTCTCACCTTTCTGGCCGCTGAAAAGGTCGCTCAGGAACTCGGTCCTCTCTTTAATATCCATCTTCCAGAAATGGATTATCTCTTCAGAATTGTAGAATCTCAGCAGGTTGAATCTCTTTCCAAAGTCTTTCATGCCGTGCTTCTTTTCAAGTTCTTTTGGATCAGGAATTAGGTAGCCAAAGCAGGGATGTTCAATCCACTTCTTGATTTTACGGTGCTCGACAAGAGCGACCAGTTTCTTGGAATCCTGAACCGTAATCTTCTCAAACACTTTCCTTTGTCTGCCGTCAAGTTCTGAGGCTCCAACCTTTCCCGCATTATTTATGTAAAAGACAAGCTTTCCATCGATACCCAAATCCA
>CAZYBL010000211.1:0-1638 GCA_964645805.1 uncultured Candidatus Peribacteria bacterium
TTACAAAACTGAAACATGATTTGTCGGATGCTGAAGGTAGACACCATTTGGAAGCTGAAACTGTATCTAGTACTAAAGCTCTCGGCATTATTGGCGGGACAATAATTGGTGCCGAAGGAATGAATGCAGATATTGTAAAAGCGTACGAGGAAGTAGTTGGAGAAAAACCAAAAAAAGAAGATCAAATAGCTTTAATGACAATGCTTTCAGCTTTTTTGAGTCCTACTACCACTACAGTTGGAAGTGCTACGATACTCAAAAATGTCTCAACGGATTTGTGTGATACGGGCGAAATTGATAAACAAGGAAATCCAATATATGACGAAGGAATGATGGCAATTTGTGTTAGTCACATAAGTAATCTGTCAGGGTATCTTCTTTTCGGAGATCCTCCTTTTATTGCAATGGTTGAAAAGTATGGATTCAAGAAGGCTGTTGCCTGGCAGGCTAAAGCAACATGGCCGCTAGCCTTAACTTCTATGCTTACAGCAACCTACAAACTTAACTTAGAAGTATTACAGAAAGAAAGCCGCTTAAAGGGTATGGATCTAAAAAGAAGGGCGTTTAAGCTAGCAAAGGATGGAATGTTGAGAAACGCACCATTCCTGGCAACATTTATGGGCAGATCGGCACTTAACTGCGTAAGATATTTGGGTCAAAAGGAGCAACAAGATTGCCGTGGAATCGAGGTTTGGATTGGTGAAAAACTTGGAGATACTTTAGGCAATATTACAAAGCTACCGTTCAGTAGTCAGTTCGATACCCTTGGAGATCCTGAAGCGGGAATGGTTCATGGAGCGGGAGCTGAAAGAATTCTGGATAAGGAAGATTCAATGTTTAAACTGCTGGAAAAATTTGCAGATGATAATGGAGCCACTGAAGACGATGCGTCTTCTTCACAATATGCAGAATTAAGAAGGGCAATTAGTGAGAGAAAATATGATGAAATAAGTAGTATTTGTGAATCCTTGGGCATTGATCCTAAGGTGGCAGAGCATGTTATATCAGTCCTAAAAGATGTACATGACGACACACTACTGAATGAGAGTATTGATGGCGATGATGAACCAAAAACTGGTTGGGCTAGTATTAAAGAAAAACTTGATTCATGTAATGTGTACAGAAAAACTTTCGATGTTGACCGTATGCAATCGGCGATGGGACACAATTTAACAGACGTTGTTAATGTATTCCCGTTCCAGGCGGGCTGTGTTCCATTCCTTGTTACTGCTTTCAACCACGCAAGGCTTGGAATTAAAAAAGGAATTCAAGCCGCTGGAATGGATCCTGAATCTGGAGCAGGAAAAGTGGCTGAGGAGATTGCATTGTACAAAATGATTGAGCATTTTAGTAATGGTGCAGATAACTACGTTGGTTGTAAGGTTGGTCTAGAATTATTTCCAGATAAGCCTCAGCTCGCTCTTATTGCTTCTATTCAGGGAGGATCAGAGCTTGCAATTGGTAATATGGCTAATGTTGCTCAGTTTGATCTCAAAAAATTCTCTCTAGCTGCATCTGCTGGGCAATGGAGGAAGCATGTTAGTAACAGCGTGATCGCACTTGCATATTCGTTAGCTATTGGGGAGTTACAGAAATTTGATATCCTTACTGCTCCAGTGCCAAAAAATAGTGCTTCAG
>CAZYBL010000212.1:0-1637 GCA_964645805.1 uncultured Candidatus Peribacteria bacterium
GGTGGTATCCATTAATTCCTCCTCTGCTCTGCACACTATTATATCTGGTTCCAACCCAGCCTCCCTCAACATTCTTACTGAGTGCTGTGTCGGTTTCGTCTTCTGCTCCCCGACAGTACTCATCTTCGGAACAAGGGTTACGTGGATACAAACTACATCATCGGGATTTTTCACCTTCAGCTGTCTCACCGCTTCAACAAAGGGCATGGACTCGATGTCACCGACGGTGCCGCCCAATTCGATAATCGAAATATCCGCTTTGGACTTCTTACTAACATTCTTCATCGTGTCCACAATCTCATTTATAACGTGCGGAATAATCTGAACTGTTTGACCAAGATAATCTCCTCTCCTCTCCTTATCCAGAACAGTCTGGTAAATCTTACCCGTGGTAATATTGTGCTCCCCGGTCAAATCAACATTAAGGTATCTCTCATAGTGGCCGAAATCCATATCTACCTCGGCTCCGTCATCCAAAACAAAGACTTCGCCGTGCTCAATCGGATTCATGGTTCCGGCATCCTGATTCAAATAGGGATCAATCTTGAGAACAGTATCCTTGTAACCTTTACTTTCTAGAATTCTTCCCAAAGAAGCGGAAACGATGCCCTTTCCTAAACCAGAAATAACTCCCCCTGATATGGTAATGTATTTCACAATGTACTATTCATAAGCTCCTTACCCTTTATAGGCTTTTGGGTGGATTCAGTAGTTCCGAAGGTAAATTTCGGAAGGCTTCTGATTACCTTTCTGGAATCTAAAAGCAAGCTATCTATTGTTCAATCCAAGCCATAACTATCCAACTATCTTCATTTCTAAGCAATTTCAAAAATAATACTAGCATTCAGTCTAGCTGAAGCTAAGCCCTAAAACTTAACGAGAAACGGCTATGTAGAATGCAGCTCTATACACAAACAGGTCGCAAAAATATCTGCAGTAACTAAATGTTTGTCAGTTATGCGTCCTCTAAGAAAAATGCTTATTATAGAATCAATCAAAATCCAGAGATTGTATAACATGGTCGCATACAGGAAATAGAATAAGCGGATTTCATAGTTCTTGGAAGTGGTCTTTGCCAGGTAGCCCTTTGCCACGCGATAGCTCGTTTCAATCCCCCATCGCTTTCCGTAGAGGTTCAGAAGCCTGTCACAAAGTCCAACTTCATTTTCATTTACTTCCATGTTGGTAGCAAAGGAAACTCTATGGCCGTCCGCTTCCAATATAACCAGATTGAAGGTTGTCGTGTGCTCCTTTTTGCCCATCTGATAGTCAGTAATAACTGTTGGTGCAGGCATAGTCTCTGCGAGTCTTTTAATTTCCCTGGTCCTTATTGCGGGCATTAGGAACAGAATCTTCAGTTCCTTGAATTTGTTTATCATGTCTATCGAGAAAAAGCCTCGGTCAGCATACAGTCGGCGTATGTTCACTTTCTTCTCTGCATATTTGACAAGTTCTGCCACTATCTTCTCTTTATTATCGAGCTTCTTGACTGGAAGGGCCATTAACGTAATCCTTTCACCATTCTCAACGATGTTTATAGTCGCGAATTT
Organism: uncultured Candidatus Peribacteria bacterium; assembly: GCA_964645805.1. Lineage (GTDB taxonomy): Bacteria > Patescibacteriota > Gracilibacteria > Peribacterales > Peribacteraceae > UBA2144. The sequence goes on from CAZYBL010000212.1 coordinate 1,551, forward strand.
GTAACAGTAGGTTGTCCCGCGCTCTGGCTTCTTTCCTACAACCATGTCAGCGTTCTTATCTCCATAGAAGAACCATTCTGTGAAATC
>CAZYBL010000213.1:0-1624 GCA_964645805.1 uncultured Candidatus Peribacteria bacterium
GTCTGGATACATTGATCGCGTCAAGACGAGATGCCTGCCGGGAGCATGAGGACTGCTCGGGACGTGGAATTTAATAATTGCTCCAATCGCTCGACACAATCATTGCACCGCGCAATCTTGATACACAATTTTGGGATAATTTATTTATTCCACTGTCCTTAACAAAAGTAGGTGCATTTCTACTGAGAATATTTTTTGATATTTGGTGTATAATCTCACCTGAATTTAGTTTTGTCAAGCATTTTATTTACTTTTAAATATACAACTGGAATTAGACACCAAAAGTGGTGTAATGCCCCATTCATTTTATACACCACAAGTGGGGTCTACTAATAGTTAGCTCTTCAGAGGTAAATTAAAATGTCCGATGGTGGTAAGAATACGTATGAGAGCTTAAAGACATACCAAGATCTAGAGGATCTGATTTCTGGAGCTGAAGCAGAAGGGCTTCACTTGGAATGCAAGGCCCCGTCTCTGCCAAAACTCGCGAAGGATCAAAAGTTCCAGCTCGCAGAGGCCATTTCTGGCTTCGCGAACACCGCCGGTGGAGTAATCATCTACGGGATGTCTACTACTCCTCATGCACACAGCGGATTGGACGTAATTACACAAATTGAGCCAATCGGACAAATCAAAAGATTTGAGCAGCTGGTTCGTCTCGCTGTACCAACCCTGACTACACCTTCCGTACAGCATTTCGAAACAAGAATCATCAAACAGAAAAGCTCAGACACAAAGGGTGTACTTGTTCTCTATATCCCCCTTACTGCGCATGAACCTGTTCAATCAACCTTGGATAATAAGTTTCACTTTAGAACGGGAGATGAATTCAAGCCTGCGCCATATGAATTGATACGCAGGTTATTCGCCGCAGTGGAGTCGCCTGATCTTCGGGTCCTTATTAATGGTCCGCTGGTCGAAATCGAGAAATCCGGAGCGTGGAAAATCCCGATCCTTGTCGCAAATCAATCTACAGCGATTGCCGAACATGTCAAGGTTGTGGTTGAGATCATGAATCCTTCAGCCTGCGAGAATATTCATATGCGAGGTTTAGAGGATGCCGGTTCAGTGAACCCTGGTCGGAAGATGTACAACTGTACACTTAGCTCGGTGCTCCATCGAGGATTGAGTATCGTCGTCGGCAACCTCCAGGTGCACATGGCCAAGGAGAAACGGCCCAAACGGCGTCTAGACTTAGAAATCACCCTTTACGCCAACAAAATGCGTGCGCGTACATTATCTTGCCAGTTGCAATTAGCAAAAACCGGATTTCAAATAAAGAATTCTAACTATAAGGATCTTTACTAACTGCAGAGCTAACCCGCTGGTTGAGAAGGACTGGCATTACGCTGGCGCTCCATGCCAGCCTCTCACCAGCAACGTTCGGCTGCTGAAACAATAAGATGAAAATCTTTGATCGTTTCAGAAAACCAAAGCCACCACTCAGGGATTACCTGTATGTTGACGAAGAACGCCTTAATTCCTACCTGGAACAGATTGGGTCAACGAGTACTTTCCGTAAAGCCCCCTCCCTGAAGTTAAGCCTGTCATTGTCGGGTCCGAAAGTGACTGCGGAACAGGCAACTCAGCTTCGAAATAAGAACAACCATGAAAAAATATGTGA
>CAZYBL010000214.1:0-1608 GCA_964645805.1 uncultured Candidatus Peribacteria bacterium
AGCACTTGCGAATGTAGATGCATGTGAAAAAGATCCGGAACTTGCTAAAGAAGTAAATGTTCTTGGAACCGAAAATATTGCACGCGCTTGTGGGTCAGTCGGTGCAAAAATGGTTTTTATATCAACTGATTCAGTTTTTGATGGTTCAAAAGGAATGTATAAAGAGGAGGATGATGTTAATCCGTTAAATGTGTATGCAGGGACAAAGGTTGAAGCTGAGCAAAAGGTCAGTTCAATCTGCTCTGACCACATCATCATCCGCACTGCTTTGTATGGATGGAATGCACAGGATAAACTTAGCCTTGCAGAATGGATGCTTGATAAGTTTAAGAGAGGCGAAGAGATTCCTGCTTTTGAGGATGCAAGATTTTCACCAATAGAAGTCAACGATATGGGAGATGTGGTATTGAAACTTTGTGAGGGTGGATTTAATGGTATTGCACACGTCGGATCACATTCACCTCTAAGTAAATTTGATTTTGCGCGAACTGTTGCTGAAGTGTTCGGTCTCGATGCGGGCAAAATCATTCCTACAAAGATTTCCGATGGAGGACTTGGTGCGCCGAGGCCTGGTGATGTTTCTTTGAATGTATCAAAGGTAGAAACTGCAATTAGAGCTTTTCTACCAAATGCGAAGGATGGGCTTATTAGGATGAGAAATCTTGAGGAGAGCGGATTTAAAGATAACTTGAAAAAAATGTGTGAATCCTTGGTTTCTTCTACTGTTTGATTTATGGAAATACGTATTCAGGACCGGCTAGTTGGTCACAATCACCCTGTTTACTTCATAGCGGACATTGCAGCGAATCATGATGGAGATTTGGGCAGAGCTAAAGAGCTGATTCACATTGCTGCGCAGCGTGGGGCAGATGCGGCAAAGTTTCAGAACTTCCGTGCACCTCATATAGTAAGTAAAAAAGGATTTGAAGCACTTGAATCGCAATTGTCGCATCAAAAATCCTGGAAAAAGTCGGTTTATGAAGTTTACGAAGATGCGACGGTTTCCTGGGATTGGACGCCGGAACTAAAGATGGAGTGTGACAAAGCAGGCATTCATTATTTCTCTGCACCTTACGATCTAGAAGCTGTGGATATGCTTGAGTCTTATGTACCTGCATACAAAGTAGGTTCAGGTGACATAGATTGGCTTGAAGAGCTTGAAGCTATGGCAAAAAAAGGAAAGCCCATGATACTTTCAACAGGTGCGGCAACGCTTGAGGATGTTGATAGGGCAATCGAGTGTGTTAAAAAAATTAATCCTCAGATTATTCTTCTGCAATGCAATACAAATTACACGGGGAGTGAAGAGAATTTCAGTTCGGTCAATTTAAGAGTTATCCAGACTTATGCACAGAGATATCCGGATTTAGTGTTAGGACTTTCCGATCACACACCGGGATACACTGCAGTTCTCGGAGCAGTCGCATTAGGTGCAAGAGTAATAGAAAAGCACTTTACAGACGATAGAACGCGCGAAGGCCCGGATCATCCGTTCTCGTTAGATCCTGATACCTGGGGAGCGATGGTTAAGGAGACGAGATTACTGGAATCAGCCCTTGGCGATGGAATTAAGAAAATTGAAGAGAATGAGAAAGATACGCAGTTTAT
>CAZYBL010000215.1:0-1604 GCA_964645805.1 uncultured Candidatus Peribacteria bacterium
TTGGAAGTGTGGTAATAATTTGATGGGACTTTACCAAAATGATATTAAGGTACGTATTGACGCATTAGTATAAGTGAAGTTTTTTGTATATAATTGCCCCATGCAGGATTCAATTCTTTTGTGTTTGCACGGCTGGGGGGGCAGCTCCGAATCATTTAACGAGTTAAGTGAAAAACTTAGAAATTCTAATATAAAAATATACGCACCTGATCTGCCCGGTTTCGGATCTGAGCCAGAACCGGATCATCCGTTTTCTGTTGATGATTTTGCCGAGTGGATCGAGTCTTATTTAAGCCAATTACCTATAAACAATAGCCGATTGCAAGTTGTCGGCCATTCCCTCGGAGGACGAATTGCCATTAAACTCGCTAACAGAGGAAATTTGAAGATAGATCACCTATTTCTCTGCGCTGCAGCTGGAATTAAACGTCCAAAACACATCAAAAGAGTCGTAGCATTGACCGTTGCCAAAACCGGAAACGCAATCCTTTCGATTCCCGGCCTTGGATTTCTTAAAAAAGTGGCAAAATCTCTGCTTTATAAAGCTCTCAGAGTTCACGACTACGAAAAAGCCTCCCCTTTGATGCAGAAAACGCTGGTAAAGGTTACAAACGAAGATCTAAAGCCTCTTTTAAAGAATATCAAAGTTCCTACTGATATATTTTGGGGCGAGAACGACAAGATGACTCCGATTGCCGACGCCCATATTATGAAAAATGAGATTGAAGGGAGCGTGCTCCATACTTTCCCGGGCGTAGGGCATAGAATTCATAGGGATAAAGCCGTAAATATTGCGGAGGTAATACTGTCAAAGATTGGCTAAAATACGCTATCCTGTGCCTCCAAATGAACCCTTATCTTCTTGCCATCATCACCACCATAGCATCAGCCTCGCCGCTGGTGATATTTGCATACCTTTGGCAGGTTAAAGAATGGAGAATCGATCGTTTAAGGGAGCATTTAAGGAGCGAAGGGGTTTTGAGACAGCTTTTTGGAATATATAGACCGGCAGTCCTGATAATTTTTGGAATGCTTGGTTATTTAAAACTTCTTTCCAACTGGATTGTCATCACTTTGATCGGATATTTGGCAGTAAGTATTTTTCAGCTTCTTCTAAATAAGCATCCGAAACCCGTCTGGACCAAAAAGGCAATTACTCTTATCGGGACTGCGCTGATTCTTACTTTGATTTCCAGCCTGCCGCACAAACCGCAAACCACATATTATCATTTGGTTTTTATACCTCTGCTCCAACCTCTGTTTCTAATGGTCTCCGCAATTCTTTGGTCCCCTATTGATAAAGTGCTGAAGAAACGCGTAATGAATAAGGCAAAAAAAACGAGGAGTAACAGATCAGATCTGACTGTAATTGGAATAACCGGAAGCGTGGGAAAGACTACAACCAAGGAACTTCTTAAGCACGTTTTGGAAGATATGAATGTTATTTCTACTCCCGAACATGTAAATACGGAAATGGGCGTCTCTGCATGGATAAGTTCGAAGCTTCCAAAGAGTCCGGAGGCAAAAGTAATGATTGTGGAGATGGGTGCATGAACTACCGCCAGCTTACGCAGGCGGTGTCCTAGAGGGCAAGCTTCGCTTGT
>CAZYBL010000216.1:0-1591 GCA_964645805.1 uncultured Candidatus Peribacteria bacterium
TGCCTTGATACATCCAACGATAGTCCCGTCCTTCGATCTATAGATACACTGATTTTATTTAGCCTCTTTAGTTCATCATTTTGTTTTTCTGCTTCTTTAAAAATCTGCTCAATTCTATCTAGTTTTTCGAATGGCGGAGTTTTATCATCAAATGCCTTACTTATTCTATCGAAATAATCAGTGCCATTTTCTTTATCTTGTTTTCTTAACTCCCTAAGCCTCTGAACATCAACCACCTCCTGATACTTATTAAGAGATTCTTTCTTTGTTAATTGTCTATAAGCAACTTCGGCTTTATCTTTGCCAACAGCTTTTTCTAGCTTGGTGATGATTTCCTTTTTCTTTTCAGGCTTTTTCTCAACATCACCTGCCTCCAAATCAAAGAAGTCGTTGTAAAACCCATCAATCCCACCTTCGTAATTCTCAAGGTCCTCCGCAATTTGCTCTTGATCTGCTTCTTTATTTTCTGTTGACCCTTCTTCATTCTCCGACATTATTCCTTCTGCTACCGATGTCGTGAGTTCTTCTTGGGCATTATTCTCTGCTTCATTAAAAATTTCGCTTACTTCTCCTTCGGTCTCAGCTTGTTCTACTGTGTCCATTATTTCACACATTTTTTCAATCCTTTTTTCCCCGCTAAAAAACAAATCATTCTCATCTAAATTTTCATTCTGAACATTGTTTACTTCATTGCCTTCTCTATTCTCTTGTGTTTCTTGAGGATTACTTGAATCACTTTCAACTTCATCTCTCATGACTTCAACGGCTGCGATGCCACTTCTTTGTTTGGCAAGACTATTTTCTGCTTCAATCTGACATTGTTCTGCTTGCGCCAAGAGACTATTTAAACTCGGTTCTTCTTCATCCAAAACAGGAGCATTTTCTTGTGCTTCTTCAGACGCCCCATTTGTCTCTTGGCTTTCACCTGAGTCTTTTTCATTGTCATCAACCAAGAAGTCATCTAATGAAAATTCTTCGGACATTACGTTAATAATTTAGGTATTTTTATCTACTACAATTATACCATAATACTACAAATATAACAATATTGCTGAAATTCGCTACTTTGAGGCTACTTCAGTATCTGTTTTACCATACTTTATCCCTTGCGACGAATTGCCCCACTTAATTGCTGTTATAAGACTCTTTGTCTCCGTAGACCCAAAAACACCAAAAGGATTTTCCGGTCTGTAAGCATAGTCTGGATTTTCAGCATAAACCCGCCATTTGTCATCTGCAGGTTGCATATTACCTTGGTCATCCGGATTCATAATTCTAAAGACAGTTGATAGCGAGCCAGTATTTTCTTTTGTAATTCCACCTTTAGCCCACATTTCAACCATATTAATATATTGCTTGGCCTTTTCAGGGGTCAGAGTTCTTAGATGAGCCAGAATTTCATCATTTTCAATGGTGCCATCAGGCCTGATCAAATCTGCAGGATATTGCTTTGGAATTTGCTTAAAGAATCTTGCTCTCTCCGTTGAAAAACTTCTTCTAGCCCTTTCGTTAATCGGATCCAGGGTAGTAGCCCATTCACCCTCTCTATTATTTGCAAGCACTACCAAGTATGCACGTTCTTGCTGCTTCA
>CAZYBL010000217.1:0-1588 GCA_964645805.1 uncultured Candidatus Peribacteria bacterium
TTTGGATGTAGCTATCTCGGTTCGTTCTCCTATTTTGAGTAAGTTGCCTCCGGGTCAGCCCATTGGGGGAGATATTGTTATAGACAGTCAAACTGCAAACGACGCGCTCGAAAGACTTAGAGCAACTCTCCGCGAGGAAAACGCCGCGGTGAATCTGATGAGATTGCTCGATGAGGAAGAGCTATTGACATTTCATGAACTTTCCGATGCCTTTAGGATGTTTGCAGGGGATCTAGATACGCTCTACGAGTTTGTTGTACGAAGAGAATATATGCGTAACATCCCTCCTGCTTCTCCTCTGCATTCACTCATCCAATGCATACTGGAAAGACGAGATGACTACGAAGAGGTCTTACAGCAAGAAATTGCAAAACACGATTTGAAGCCAATTGATACTCCCCACAGCCCAGATGTGAAAGCATTATTAGGCAGGTTTGAAGAATTGTTGAAGGAGTGTATGAATGGGGATGCTGAAAAGGTAGCAAATAAAGTGTAGGGGCCTATGCAGCTCCCGCTACTAAATCAGTCACCGCCTGTTTAAGCTCCTTTTCATCTTTCAGCGCAGCATCGATGTTTTCGACCAGCTCAGTGAGTACCAGCCTGATTTGAGTAGCCAGCTGCAAGCATTCTTCATCTGTTTTCGCATGTATCCCTCTTCCAAGTGCTCTACTCAATAGAACAAGAGGATTCTGCTTATGGATAAAAATCGATTTTGGAATAACAGCCTCAACACTTTTGACTGCCCTCTCAAACTGCTGTTCTTTTTTGGCTTCTTTTAACATTCCGACAACATCTGTTCTCGCTTCATTTTTTGCCACCTTAATAATCTCATCAAAAAGTTTATCTTTGTGGTACTCGAGGATTCTACGATAGTAAGCAAAGGCACCAATTCCTTTGCCTTGAGCTTCATCACTGCGCGCATTAACAAAGAGGTCTCTCACATCCTCGAACATGTTCTGAAGACGCCTAGGGATATGAGGACGAAATGGAGGATGTTCTCCCATCTTGATTGCTAAACCAGATTCATCTTCCTGTGGTTCAACTGCGACCCAATATCGTTTTTCTGAGTCTCCACAGTTTCTACACTGGTAGCGTAATAAGAAAGAATGCCAACCATGATACATTTTCTTGTCATCTGATCCTGCCCCTGTTTCCTTGAAAAATTGCTTCTTTCCTTTGCACCGCTCGGAATCACAATTAAGTTCGAATTCAGGCAATTTCAAATGGCCTGTGTGTGAAACGTAAAAACATACATTTGATACTGGCGCAGGATTCCCATGTCCTGGGGGATGATTTGAAAGAAAATCTGCCCAGTTCGTTGGCTCAATCTCCTGATTTTCCTGTGCCTCTTCTGCAGTGTTAGGTTCACCCATTGTAATGCAAGCATACAAAAAGTTTGCGGTTGGCGCACCCATTCGACAAGCTCATGGTAAACAAGAAAGTTCGAGCTCGCGTTCCTTACGGGTTCTTTGGCAGTTTTTCCGAAACGGCTGCGGGCGGCGCACCCTGGCGCAAAGCGCCAGATTTTCGGATTGGTCGGGGCGACTGGACTCGAACCAGCGACCACACGGCCCCCAGCCGTGCATTC
>CAZYBL010000218.1:0-1571 GCA_964645805.1 uncultured Candidatus Peribacteria bacterium
ACTTGCATCACTGGCCTTCACTGTTGTAGCTTCGGCCGCGATAGTGGATCCCAGCCCTCCGGTATTCTTTTGACGGCTTCGGTCGTCGATCGTCTACCGTTAGACGGACCGCCTCTGCTTCTAGCTCTGGCGGTTCGTCTTTTTTTGTAAGATATTGCTGCGGGTCCTGTCATGGGATTGTAATTCCTTCTCGAAACGTCCTCGACGTTTGCTTCCCCGCTGGGCGGGTCGCAAAGTCTGCGGATTGTTTCTGCGAGGGAATTGCAAATCCCATGCCTCCCGCAGCACATCTACGTTTGGCAATTCAGCGCCGGACTGCGCGCGGCGTAGTGTATGCACATGGGAGCTGTAAGTAGATTCAATGTTGTTTTTATGTTAGTATTTTTGCAACATTAACCACACAACTATGGATGTCGATAAAGTTCCTATACTTGGTAAGGTCAACAGAACGCTAAATATTCTGATGATCAATTTTGTTTTGCTTGCTATTGTTTGTATTATTCTGGGCGTTGTAATTCCGTTCTTTCCAAAAGTTTTGGATTTGCTTATTGCTGCACTGTTAATAGTGACTTCAGTCATTCTCTTGAATATTGCATGGAATATCCACTCTTATAAAAAGAAATACATGAAGTGGTTTAAGTAGGATTTCTGCTTTGTTCGAAGAACTCTGTGTATCTTGGACCGTTTTCGTTGAATCTGCTTTCTCCTACTGTAGCAATACCATCTGCTTTGTTTACTGCCTCTAAAATCCTTAATGCTGAATCATTTGCTATTAGTGTAGATAATCCTTTTGGTGTGAGTGTTTCATAACCTTCTTTCGGTTTACCCCGGAGGAAGTCTGTGACTAGCCCATCGTATCTAATGATTTTAATTACTGTGTCTATTTCCCTTCCTGAATATCCCCATTCAGCCATATGCTCTGATGCTATTTGTGCACTGTGGAGTTCGTGGTCGTAGTCTCTTCTGACCTTTTCATATTGAGTTCCTGTTGGCTTTCCAAAATCATGGAATAGTGTTGCTATTAAGGCTAAGTGCTGTTCATTTTCGCTTAAGGACATAAATTCGGGTAATTGTTTTAGTTGTTTAATAGCATCTTTTGTGTGTTGCCCGACAAGAACTTTGTTGTGCTGATAACCTCCATGTCCATTCAAGCTTTGCCATTCTGGAATTTCCGCAATAAGAATAGGATCATCGATTTCTTCTCCTCTCATTGCTTGTTCAATAGTTCTTCCCTTTCCTGGGATTGTGAATGACTCATCTTCTTCTTGTTTTTCTTCATAGTATCTTACTATATAGTCTCTTCGTTTTTTCAAAGTCTTTTTCAAATATGCTCTATCTTCTTCACTTAGTGGGATGGAATCAACTAACTCGTCTATTGTTGCATCTGTCATTCTTTCTTGTAAAAGCTTTACTTGTTGTGCAATTTCTTGTTCGGTGAGCCCTGGATAATCTCCTCTTATAGTATGGAGTTCTATAACCTGTTCCTTGAAATTTGTTTTCCTCTCTCCTCTAGCTCTAAAAAGCAGAGCTCCTCCATTATCAATTCTATATATCTGACCATCTACTCCTAC
>CAZYBL010000219.1:0-1559 GCA_964645805.1 uncultured Candidatus Peribacteria bacterium
CTTTACTAACCGGATAGCTTTCCGGAGTTATATATTTGCAGACTGTTGCTTTATTTGCGAACTTCACATATTCAGGACTCAGAGTCCCATCAATAATCGACTGGCAAATGGTGACAAAGTCGGATTCGAGTATTGCTAGAATATTTAGGACTTCGGGATCTCCAAATCTGCAATTGTATTCTATAACTTTAACACCGGTTTTTGTGAGTATGAATCCTCCGTAAAGAATTCCTTTATAAGGTTCACCACATTCTTTTATCAGAGCATCTGCAACTTTGCTGTTGATCTCTGAAGCTTTCTGCAACTCTTCTTTAGTGATAAATGGAAGTGATTGGTCTGCATCACTATATGTGCCCATGCCTCCAGTGTTAGGGCCTGTATCGCCTTCATAAGCTCTTTTGTGATCTTGGCAGGCAGGCATATCCACCACTTGATTACCAGATGTAAAACTAATAAGAGAAAACTCCGGGCCAACCAATTTTTCTTCAATAACAACTGATCCGCATTCTTTAATACATTCTTTAGCGTACTCAACTCCTTCTTCAATAGAATTCAAATGCTCGTCACTAACCTTAACTCCCTTACCTCCTTTAAGTGCATCGTATTTAACTACATAATCACCGCCTAAATCCTGTTCAATATATGTACTCAAAGAAGAGTCCTCCGTAGAGCTAAAAACCCGGAAGTCGGGGTTCCCTTCAATCCCGTATTTTTCAATCAAATCCCTTGTGAACCCTTTGCTGGATTCAACTCTTGCTAATGACTTTTTCGGGGCAACACTTGGTATTCCAATTAATTCAAGTTCATCAGCAAGTCCTGCTCCTATTGGATCTTCTGGTCCAATAAAGGCAAAGTCAGGTTTATGCTCATTTGCGATTTTGATTATTCCATCAAAGTTCATTATGTCCTGAACGTATTGCGTAGATGCTAACTTCTTGATTCCGGGATTGACAGATGGACAAACAGAAATTAGCTCAGGATTCTGAGGACTTCTTGCTAGAGCATCGGCAATGGCATGACCTCTCGCTGATGACGAAATTAATAAAATTTTCATGGAATTAAAAGATAGATAATAATCTCGATGTCATTGTCAATTGTCAATTGTTAATTGTCAATTGTCAGACGAGTGTCATAAGTTTGGACGAGTCGTCATATTCATCCGAAAGTTCATGAACAAATCTGTCCCGGGTTTTGTTACGAGAAAATCCAAGTGATTTAAGAAGCTTCGCGTCGACTTCTGGGGTTGGGTATTTGCAGGTAAAGCATCCCTCAGAGAATTCTTTGATATTCTTATTACCGTATTGAACTGCCTTATGAAGGTCTTCTAGCTTTCCGTAAAAAACCTTATCTGCTCCAATGTGCTTCGAGATTTCATCTATAGAAAGATTAGATGCTATAAGTTCCTGTTTTGTTGGGAGGTCAATTCCATAGGGATCGGGGCATACTATGGGAGGTGAACATGATGCAAAATAGACTTTCTTGGCGCCTGCTTCTCGAACCAGCGGAACAATCTTTTTGCTTGTATTTCCACGAACAATCGAGTCATCCACAATCAATAC
>CAZYBL010000220.1:0-1558 GCA_964645805.1 uncultured Candidatus Peribacteria bacterium
AATTCATGGAAATACACTGGTTCGGGAAACCCATCGATCTTGTAAACCCCCACCCCATCCAATTCCAAAATCTTTTCCTTGGCGGCAAGAGGAAGCTTCAACATCCTGAAGAAAATCCTCGGCCGGTTAGGCGGCAGAAAGTTTCTCCAGTCCGCAGGAGAAAAATTATTCTCGTCTCCGAGGTAAATCAGTTCAGGAACCTCCCTTTTTTTTACATCCTTTCTCTCTTCATCCAAAACCTTATTAATCCCAATATACTCCAAGGCTCCGAAAGGACAGGCCTGGACACACAGCGGTTCTCCATACTCAACACACAGATCGCACTTTATTCCTTTACCTCCTCTGACCTGTATCCCACCAAATCGACATTCACACTCACCACAACCATCACAACTTTTCGTCAGAACAATTTTCTCTTCAACACACCTAGCTCCACCCTTCAAACAATTGACAATACAGTTCGCAGTCTCTGGGGAGCAGTTCTTACAATAATTTAGTTTGTTCCCAATAAACTCCAAAACCCCAAGCGGACACACCTTTTCACAAATCGCGCACCCTAGGTCCATGGGACACTTACTATTGTCATTCCGAATTATACAGTGCACCCGATTCAGCTCTATTTAGAACCTTCTGATTAATAACTTTTCCGGATTGTCCAACGAAACTTATAAATACTAGTGTAAACAGATATGTTTACAGAGTAGGAGAGTAGGATGGTACAAGTGCAATTAAGATTGGCTGAAGAAACTGTAGACGAAATAGATGATTGGGTACAAGAGGGAAGATTCAAAAGCAGAAGCGACGCCATAAAGACCATACTAGCACTTTACGAGGAACGAGAGAAAACTCGTGAGTTCTATCAAATGCTCGTAGAAAGAAGCCAAGAAGCGAAGGAGAAACCAGAAATATTGATTCCCCTAGAGGAATTGTAATGGCTTTCGAGGTTTTGTTTCATCCAAAAGCAGTGAGAATTCTGAACAAGTTAGAGGTTTCAATACAAAAAGAGATTAAGAATAAGCTAAAGGAACTAAAGGCAAAGCCCGACTCCGGGAAAAAACTGAAATATTCAAACTTCTGGAGGATTAGAATTGAAGATTATCGAGTGATTTATGAAATTGATCATGACCGAAAACAAATCATTGTTTTATTCATAGGACACCGAGAAAAAGTCTATGATGATTTTTCAAAACTCATATCTTAGTAATCTATCTTGAATCTCAAAAACGCCCCGAATCCCCCGAGTTTCGCGAACTGCTCTCCTTCACTTGTGGAAGTGGAAACAATAATTGCCTCTGCATTTCCGTTTTTGGCGAGCTCCACGAGTTCGTCCATCTTTTTCGAATCAACTTCTTCCGAAATAATTAGTTTCTCAACCGCACCCATGTCCAAAGCCTTGCGGACATGCTCTTCTCCGTAAGTAATCAAACCATCGGTTGCGATCTTTGTCATGAAATCCTGGATAACCTTTTTCTCTTTCATCACTTCTGCTTCTTTCAGGACATCCTCCGAGCCGTTCACAAGCTCCTGCAATCCATAATCATCCGAGTAACCCTGGTCC
>CAZYBL010000221.1:0-1511 GCA_964645805.1 uncultured Candidatus Peribacteria bacterium
TTTGCAAAAGGTAAACCTCCAGTCACTCGTATTTCACCTCATTTGATACATATCGTCAAAAATGTTACAATATTGGTGAAAATGCAAAACATTGCTTCTATTCTAATAAAACCTTTTAGGTCTAAACGTGCCAAAGTACGATCTAAAGCTATTGGATGGCTGGCACTTGTGATAATGATCCTTGCTGGATCTACATATACGTCATTTGGAAAACAACTAACAACTGTTTTTTCTCCCTTATCAATGTTGTTTGTCAGTGAGGTTATGATGCTAGTTTTCGCTACAATCTCGTTTGGAATTTTTCCTATACTTAAAAAAATAATCTCTCTAAAGAAAGAGGTGATCATTCCCCTGTTTAGCATGGGAGTTTTAAACGGTATTGCAGCTCCATTCCTATGGTTTCATGCTCTAAGCAGAACCACTGCAGTTAATGCTGAACTCTTTGGAAGATCAGAGATGTTGTTTTTAATTGTTTTATCCAGCATATTTTTGCATCAACAACTAAGAAAAGAACATGCAATAGGCGGAACAATTATTATCTTCGGTCTCATGATTGTTACCATGAGAGGATTCTCCCATGGACTTATATTCCATGCTGGAGATCTGATAGTTCTTCTTTCCGCCATGCTATATGCATGTGGAGGCATCCTCGTGCGACTTAAAATCCATCATGTCGATCCGGAAGTTCTGATATCAGTTAGAGCATTCTCTACTCTTTTGTTCTTCTTCATGATTTCACCATTCATTGAGTACTCATTCATACACGAAGCAAAAGAATTCCCATTGGAACTTATCGGAGCCTTGATTGGATTCGGATTAATTTCACGTTTCCTTGCGATGTTCACATTCTATGAGACCATCGAAAGACTCCCCATTCCTACAATTTCAATGATGGCGACTCTGACAACTGCAGGATCTGCAACGTTTGCCTTCTTCTATTTGGGAGAAATGATTCATTGGTACCAAGCACTGGGTGCGTTGCTGATTATTTTCGGAGCAATTTATGTTCACTTGTCAGGACTTCATAGGAAAGAAAAACACATGGAGCATCATCTAAAGACTCATCATCGACATCATATATGACAATCGACACGTCCCCTTCGGGGACTGTCAACATGGTGCCTGCGGCACCTGTCAACAATCAACTTTAATCATTTAAAAAGATGTTGATTGTCGAAATCCGCCGAAGGCGGAGTGTTGATTGCCTGCCGGCCGTAGCCTCGGCGGAGGCTGGTTGATTGTTATCAAAATTCAAAGTTCTGCTTGCAAACACCTTCTATATACATTAACCTGTCGCGGACATGACATCACCAAATACGCAGGCTTCCTCGAGGCCCGACAAGGGTCAAGGGGATGTTTTTTTAAATAAAACCATACTTTTACTCGGCTCAGGAGCTCTTAAGATAGGAGAAGCCGGTGAATTTGATTACTCAGGAAGCCAGGCAATAAAAGCTTTTAAGGAAGAGGGTGCAAGAGTTGTGCTGGTTAATCCCAATATCGCAACTAATCAA
>CAZYBL010000222.1:0-1508 GCA_964645805.1 uncultured Candidatus Peribacteria bacterium
TCAAGGTTATTCTCGGCATAGATATCTCCAATCGCACACAGGTTTCTCTCTCGTGCCAGGGTCAAGAGATAATTCATGATGTAGGCTGGATACTTCTCAATATCGTAATTCTCAACATCATCACCAAATGAAGGATACTTCTGAACTATTGACATAGCAGGTAGATGTTCGCTCATCTCCTGTGAATAGTCCAAACATATTGCAGCGAAGAGATGATTGTCAGTAGGCCCATCACAATAGACTTTCTGTATCGTGGGTATGCGCCATTTGAACCTTAGTGAACAAAGAGCCGCCCTATAGGCACAGTACATCCCCTGTCTAATCATTTTTGCATCCTTTAGCGTTTTTCCAATCTGAAACATCCCCTGTGAATACAAGAGAAACAAATCTGCTGCAAAACAAAATCTCTTCACATCCTTCTCTCCACCATTACATGCCAGCTCTTCATTCTCCTTCGATCTTTTCAAGATGAATTCCAGAGCCTCCTGAAATGATTCAATTTCTTTTTTCGAAAGCGCAAGACACTTACGCTCCAATGTTTCATAGTCCTTAAGCGTCTTATAGCACACATAAACAGATTCGTCAAAACAATCCCAGTCCATCCTATTCTTTCCCTGTTCTAACATAATACGTATTCGTTCGAGCATAATTTCCCACAAATACCTCCACAACATCTCTTTATTTCTACCACTTTCAAGCAAGAGCTTCTTCTTGAGCACCTTACCGCCGTAATTAAATATTTCCATACCCTCTTCAAGGTTATTAATCTCGAAGTTGAAATGTCCCCCCAATTCAACAAATTCACGCACCTTTCCATAGTCCTCCACATCATTTGCAATGCCGATATACTGGGAAAAGAGTCTACTGAGATCATTTGCTCTTTTCATATCGAGCTTACGTATTTTGTACTTTTCAAGTAGCCGATTATGAATTTCAAGCAGGAATTCCCTGGCACAATCCCACAGTTCCTCCCTATTCTCTTCAGAGTCCTCATTTTTAATTTTTTCCAGAAGACTTCTACTTGTTATAGCGAGGCGATCCATTCCATTCTCAGACCTCCCTCTCTCAAATTCAAAAAGTATAATTTCCTTTTGGAATTTGCAATACTCTCCAAAATCCTTTTTCTCAAGTGCTACTTTTAGGCATTGTACACCTGTATAATCGTACCTACCCGCCCTTTCTCTGGAGAATTTACCTTCGGAGATCTTATTCAACAAATCCTTCATATCCTCAAAGAGTCTCCAAACATACTTCCATAGCTTCTCCCTCCCCTTTTTGGAATCTTCTTCTGAAACAATAGATAGGATCATGGAAATGCCCTTCTGAGGTACTCGTGTTGCATTATCTTTATTTCCCACCTCAAATTCAAATTTCTCCCATGCCTTTACTAAATTGCAGAGCTGCTCAAGGTCCCTTTTCTGAACGGCAGTTTCCATACACTTCTTACATGTGTTTCTAAAATTGTTCGTACTCCCAATTTCAAGCGAACCACACTTTGTCCCAGATAT